>QIFJ01000052.1 GCA_003229755.1 Pseudomonadota bacterium | reverse complement strand
CAGACAGAGTGGACTGTAATTTCGAAACCATCAGGAGGCAACAGATGAAAAAAATATCAATTATCTTGATAGCTTTGTTCCTGGTTCTTGTCTTTGCAGCACCCTATACAGCCCTTGCCGAGGACCTCATCTCCGCCGCCGCCCATGCTGAGGACTTCTCGGCCGCCCGGCAGAAGATCCTTAAAAACACCGGGATCCCTTGTATATCCGGGTGCGACTTTCACAACTGGAGATGACGGCGACGTCACGATGATGTGGTTCAAGTCCATGGATTCTCCGGAAAAGATAACGAACTGGTACAAGGGGAACCTCTCCGGCTGGCTGGAGATGACGGTGAGCGGTTCCAGGGTTCTCTACAAGGGTCCCGGGAAGGTCGAGGCCAAAGATCTCAACAACAGGCCTTACCTCTGGGCCAGGACGACCAATGATAGCAGTGTCGCGGTGGACTCGCAGATTACGATACGGATACCTAAGTAAGATGACCTAGAAAAAAGCCACGGATGGACTTTTTACGACCCTGACAATAGAAAGGTGCACAGCATGAAAAAGGTAGTGAGATCGATCCTGACAGGCTGTCTGCTGCTGGTATTTTCGGCCGGGATAGCCTTGGCGGCGGACCTGCCGGCAAAGGATGTCAAGATCCTTAATGAGGCGAGTATCCCTCTATACAAGGGTGCTGAATTCACAAACGGCGGCCTGGGTGATGAGGTTATGGGTGCCCGTTTCGCGAGCTCTGCTCCCGTTGAGGATGTGCGTAAATTCTACAGGGAAAAATTCCCTGGCTGGGCACTCAATGACCAGTACGGCAGCTGGATCCTCTACAACGGCGAGCCCGGCGGCGGCCCAGCCGCCTACATGGGCAAGCAGCAGATCTCCGTGAGGGTGGAAAAGAACCTCCCGGATTGGTTCGGGCTGGGCAAGAATATGACCACCGAGATCATGATCGTGGTGCCTCCTAAATAGTTGAAGCCGTTGGCCAAAGTTATTACTCTTCCTCTCCCCTGGAGGGAGAGGATTGAGGTGAGGGGGAAAGAGTTAACCTGGGCAAGAAAAAGATTTTCAGTTGCGAAAGTACCGGTAGCTGCACGGGGGCATAAAAGGAGAAGAAAATGAAAACTTCTATTTCTAAATCTGGTTTTGCAGTTATTGCCGCCGCAGTTGTCCTGCTGGGCAGCCAGTGGGCAATGGCCGGTAATCTGCCCGGTTGGGGCGGCGGGGTCACCACTCAACCCCAGCCGATACAGCAACCCAGACAGCCCCTAATCTCGCAGCCGGCTGCCAATGTCGCTCCTTCTGTGCAGGTACCGCAGCCAGGCACTTGGACGGTACCCGGAACCACATCGACCCCTACGGTAGTAACGCCAACGCAGCAGCCCAGGTCCTTCCAGCCGGGGGCAAGGTCCAAGGTAACACCGCGAACCGGTTTCACTACCAGGGCCTTCAACCTGCAGCCCAAAGCCGTCGGTCGGCACCTGGAACAAAGGGCTTCCGGATTCGGGCCCCAGCTCCCCGCAATCGCCCCACCCACGGTCTGCTCTGGGTACAGACAGACCCCGGACACAGATCGTCTTAACGCGCCGCCACCGTCCCAGAACTACAGTCCAAGGTCCGCTACTGGTGCTGACTTGCACTGCACGGACCTGCGGGGTGCTTTTCTGGAAGGCGCTGATCTTAAAGGTGCCAACCTCAGAGGCGCTAATCTGTCTGGAGTAAATCTGCGAAGAGCTGATTTTACAGGGGCTTTTCTTGAGGATGCCGATCTTACAGGAGCGGATCTTTGGAGTGATACATTCACAAACGCAAAACTGAACCGGACAAATTTAAGTGATACGCACATCGTCCGCGCAATCGGCGCTGACTTCAGAGGCGCGATAATCGACAATACGGTTTTTTCAGGTACTCTGAAAAACTCGCATTTTGACGGTCTGGATTTCAGGAAGCTCAAACAAAGATATCAAGGGATTTCTGGGGATTTCACCGGGGCTACTTTCGCAAATACCATCTTTTCCGGAGTTGCCCTGAGTGGGGGTGCAGTTTTTTCCAACGCCTATATGGCGAGGGTTTCTTTCAGCAATGCCCATATCCTCGCCTCAAAATTCGCAGGCACGGACCTATCCGGGGCCGATTTTTCCAATACCATCCTTTACCAGGTTGATTTCTCCAACGCCAGGTTGACGGGGGCAAAATTTATTGGAATGGATACAGCCAGTGAAAATGGAGAAAATCCCCGATTTGCCGGGACCTTGCGGAAAAGGTCCGAAGGCGCCCTGATAAACTCATATTTAAAATTCAATGGCGCCATGGCTATGGATGCCGATTTTACCAACGCATTCCTGTACAGCCAGGTTTTCACCGATACAAACCTGGCCCGGGCTAGGTTTAACGGTGCCATGTTACAACAATCCAACTTTCATAAGACCGATCTGACGGGAGCCAGCTTCGTCGGTAGTGATCTAACAAAATCTAAATTTGACGGTGTTAATGCCGAGAGGGCAAAATTGGATTCCGCGAAATTAGAGCTTGTTAGGATCGAGGGCGCGAATTTCAAGCAGGCAAGCATTACCAATGTGGACATGAGCTACTCAATGATCTCGAATTCCAGCTTCTACCAGGCAAATCTGGAGCGGAGTGTTCTTAAACGTGTAACGTTCGATTCGTTGGACCTGAGGATGGCTAATTTCCAGGCTACAGACCTGTTCGGAGGTCAATTTATCGCCCCTACACAATTTTACGGTGCAAACTTTACGGGAGCCCATATGACCCGGGTTCGTGCGTGTCTTTTTCATCTATTCCCGGCTATGACTCCAACCACCGACCTTGGTCGCTTAGAATGTGTTGATAGTAACTCCGGACCCTTGAATCTTCAAAACGTAAACTTCAGCAACGCCAACCTCAGCTATGCATTCCTGCCGGGCAGCAATTTAAGTAATAGCAACCTTAGGGGAGCTGATCTTACGAGCGCGACGCTTACTGATGTTAACTGGTCAGGCGCTATAATGCCCGATGGAACAGCTCACCCGTAAAGGGCCGGTTGGCCAAAGCCAACGCCGTCCAGCGCTTTTTCACGAAGTGACGGGATGATCTCAAGGAGAAAAACCATTAATATATTGAAGAGCGGCATGAGTGCTTTTATGCCAAAGTCCATATTTACCATAGCTGTCGTAGTGGGTGTTGTTTTTTCCGGCCAGTGGGCATCAGCGGGCAACCTGCCCCCCTGGGGGGGCAGGGCCACCACTCAACCCCAGCCGATACAGCAGCCCAGACAGCCCCTAATCTCACAGCCGGCAGCCGGTAACGCCCGGACAGTCCAGCCTGCCAGGCAAATGACTTCTCCCCGTGGCCAGCGTAATCAACCTCGCACGAATACTTTCAGGAGAACTGCTCCCACAGCAATCATTGAAGCACAGCAAGCCGAGCCTGTGGGCACAAAAACACAGTGGGTCCAATGGTGTGACCTGGCATGGGATGCTGCAAAAACGGCGGTCAACAGCTTCTGGACTCTTCAGGCTCATTTTCAGAACGTACAGATCCAAGCGGTCAGCGCAATCTGTCCTGTGTCCTGCCTTAATGGACCGGACATCGGCCCACATATCAAGTCACAGCTTATCTCAAACAATGTACCCGCCGGGATCGCGGACATCTTCGCCACTTCGATAGCAGGTGCGTGGAAAGAATGGCAGGACAGCGTCAATATACTCGGACTGCCGTGGTATCCATCCTTCGCCGCCTACCCCGGCCCCCGGGCGCCACCCACTCCTAACGTTCCTATGCCGCTGATTGCCTTGTCGGCAAGACAGACTGATATAAAATCTTCCGAGCTGTTGGCTGCCAGGATCTTCCGGCAATTTCGCGGTACCCAGATTACACCTGAAGCCAGGGACGCCATAAACAGTTTTTCAAAGCAGTTTTCATCGAGCTTTTCAATCTGGCTTTCCAGTTCAATGGTACAGAACGTGATGGGGCAGGGTCCGGTGCCGGCATTCGCCCCACCCTATGTTCCGGTGGGTTCTGTGGTTGCTGGGACCGTGATCCCGACCCCCGGAGTTATAATCGGGACATTACGCTAAAACATAAATATGGCCTGAGAACCGGGGAAGTTAAGTAAAGATAACATTTAAGGAGGGATAGAAAATGAAGATTTTCAGGTCACTAGCGGCATTGGCCGGTGTTGTTGCCATAAGCTTTATTCTGTACAGTGCGGCGGCTTCGGCAGGCAACCTGCCCAGCTGGGGCGGCGCAACTACTACCACCAATCAGCCACAGGTACAGCAGCCCGGGCAGCCCTTTGTCTCAGAACCGGCACCTGTTCCCGCCCAGACAGTTCAGCCGCCGCCGCCTTCCTCCTGGTCACCTCCCAGGACTACCTCCGGAACCACTTCCAGTCCCTCAGGGACAGCTCCCGTGCAGCGCTCCCGTTCATTCCGGCCAACCACCAGGTCCAGGACGGCTCCATCACCCCTGCTTCCGCAAACCGGAGGAAGGGCATTGGGTATATCGCCCCCCCGACAGGGATCTACGGGTTCGTCGGGAAGAACCGAAACAGCCCAGCAGGATGTGCCCGGGAAAAAAGCGAGGTTTCGAATAACTATCAACGGTTTTCGTATTTTTGCTGTGAAAGGTGTACTTCCCAGACGAGGACACTCCTACTACATCGCCGCGAAAGTACTGAAATATTCTCAATGGGGTGCCATCTCGTCAAATATCACTAAAGCAACGAAGGTTATAGGTAATACAAAAAAATTCTCCGGGGCCATAAAGGGTGGAACAGCCACAAAAAATGGTGGGTTCAGAAACGGTGATACTTACCCCACCAGTGTTCCGTATACTGCAGCACGTGCATACAGCGACAGGCTGCCTCTGTTAGTCTGGGAAGGAGTTCTGGAAGAAGGAGGGGATGTTGTCGTTGTCGAACCCACGATCTGGGAGAAGCGCAACGGGCAGGATATTATCGGGGTTTGGTCAAGGTATTTTCCTCCCAAGTTAGCCAATCTGCTGCCATGTGCCCCAAATGCCTTTAATCCAAGCGATACTGGTTACCCGGTGCCTGCATGGACACAGCAAAACCCAGCCCCTATAGATAACCTGATTTCAACAACAAGCACTCTCGCTGAGAAAAGAGTGTGTGTGACCATATCTCCACTTGAGACTTTTCGTGTACTTGGCCGCAATGAGCCGGATGTTATTCCCGGATTTACAGAAAAAACTTTTCCTACTCAATCGACTGGAGCGGACCCTCACGGAATTCTGTTTAACTACAGTAAAGCCGATATGATTGCAGGGGAAAATCCTACAGGTCCTGTTGCGGTGGTGGAATATTTGAAAGGTTCTTCTGGTGATGATGGATTTCCAGCAAAATTTGTCGGGATGAATCAACGTACATCGACTGTAATTCCTGTAGGAGGTATGCATCCCTTCTGGTTCGGATCCTCTGTCGGACAATACAGGAATTATCAGTACCAGGATTATATTGGCATTGAGAATTTTTTTGCTGGGAGTGTTTACAATCCCATTGTTCCCCGTTCCACTGCAATTGAACTGTACCTTCAAATACAAAAGCTGCCTCAATGAAGATCAAAATATATACTTCTGTCTTCATTGTGAACCAGCGGAGGGATAGAACATGAAGATATTCAGGTCAAAAGCAGCATTAGCCGCTGTAGTTGCCACAAGCTTTATTCTGCACAGTGCGGCGGCATCGGCAGGCAACATCCGCGGCTGGACTACCACCAATCAGCCCCGGGTGCAGCAGCCAGGAAAGCCGCTCGTCTCAGTACCTGCCCCCAATTCCGCCCAGACGGTGCAGCCGCAACCGGGTACGTGGACAAATCCCGGAGATACTTCCAGCCCCACTGTTTCAACACCAGCGCAACAGCCTGGTCCCTCCCGGCCAAGGGCAGGGCCCAGGACAACCCCGCGGACCGGCTTCAGCGGCATGCCGCCCCAACTGAGTATCGCGCAGGACGAGTGTGTTGTTTTAATCAAGGCAAATAAACCTTTCCCTGGTGACGGTGGGTTTGCCACAGGATCAATCTATGGTTACGGCGATGCCACCAGTGTCGACCCTGGCGATGCTTTAAGCCATCTGGGTGACCTCGAATACGGGAAAACAAGAGAATATGTTGTTTTGGAAAAAGGCGATTATGTGATTATGTATCGGCCGGAGCTTTTATATTTGCAGAACCTCCACAAAAATAATCCAGTGGAATTTCTCGTGCGAATCACGGGGATTCAGATGCCCGGTTCCGGACCGGACGACTGGACGAGGGGGAGTAAAAGGAGAAGCATACTGAGCCCGGGCGAAATGGCATCATTCGATGATGGCAGGTCAACGGCGCTGATCAAGGTCCGCTGTCCATGAAATCGCTAACAGGAATGGAAACCTGATGTTTGTGCACGGTTCAGGTAAAAAAGATGACCACGGGAATCGCTTTGTTTCCTGCGTGACCGAGCAATTCTTCGCTGACTCTGGCTCCGGTCATGGCAAATACCAGCGACGGTGGTAGCAAATATAATGCCGCTGCCGATGAAGACATTTTAGAAAGTTCCAGATAACTAATCGGGTGATGAATCAGATGATTTTTCAAATGGAGGAAAAGATGAAAAGGACTGTTTTGATTCTGCTGTTTATCGGTTTTATGGCGGCCCTTGCCGCCCCGTCTATTCAGGCCGGAGAATCCACAGCCCAGTACAGTGCCGTGGAGACCATAAGCACTCCCCGCGGTGAAATGGAGGCAAGGGTGTTCGTCGCTCCCGGCATGAAGCGCATGGAGATGCGT
>QIFJ01000284.1 GCA_003229755.1 Pseudomonadota bacterium | reverse complement strand
GATGACGTCCAGGCGGTCATCGAGGCCCTGGCGGACGGGACGATCGACGTTATCGCCACCGACCACGCTCCCCACCACCGTGATGAAAAAGAGGTGGAGTTCGATCTGGCGGCCTTTGGTATTTCCGGACTGGAGACCGCAATGTCGCTGACCCTGAAGTTGGTGAACGACGGCAGGATCAGCCTTCTGGACGCAGTAGGCAAGTGGACTACAGCTCCTGCCAGGATAGCCGGTCTTTCCGGCGGCAGCATCGCGCCGGAAGAGGTGGCGGATCTGGCCCTTGTGGACCTGAAAAGGGAATGGACTGTGGATCCGGAGAAGTTCGTTTCCAGAGGCAAGAACACACCCTTTACCGGGATGACCCTTAAGGGCGTCGTCACGGCGACCATGGTGGGGGGACAGTTCGTGTTCGGCCAACCAGACACTATATAAAATGTCAGGTCTCGCCCAAATACTTCATGGAGGCAGACCCAGGGCTTGCCTCGCCCTGGCCGACGGCACTGTGTTCTCCGGATGGAGCTTCGGAGCCAGGAAGATAACTGTCGGTGAGGTGGTGTTCAACACATGCCTCGCCGGTTACCAGGAAGTCCTGACGGACCCTTCCTACCACAGACAGATAGTTGTCATGACGGCTCCCCAGATCGGCAATACCGGGATCAACCCCGAGGACTCTGAGTCGGATAAACCCTGGGTGGCCGGATTCGTTGTGAAGGAAAACTCCATCGTCACAAGCAGCTGGAGGGCTACAGAGGACCTTGGTTCCTTTATGGAGCGCCAGGATATAACCGGGATCGAGGGTATAGATACGAGGGCGCTGACCCGCCACATCAGGGACAGAGGGGCCCAGGCGGGGGCCATCGGCACAGGCGATGTGAACCCCGACGAGTTGGTTGACAATGCGCGGGCGTGGGGCACCATGGAGGGAAAGGACCTGGTGGCGGAGGTAACGCCAGACAGAGAATACACCTGGGAGGAGGGCCCGTATCATCCCCTGACGGGTTTTTCGGAGGTGGATTTCAGGTTTCACGTAGTAGCCGTGGATTACGGCATCAAGCGCAATATTCTCAGGGAGCTTGTGGGAAAAGGGTGCAGGGTGACGGTTGTTCCCGCGGCTACCGGTGCAGAGCGGATACTTTCCCTGGCGCCCGACGGTGTGTTCCTCTCCAACGGACCGGGGGATCCGGAGCCGGTCAGGTATGCCGTCGAAACCGTCAGATCCCTGCTTGGTAACGTTCCCGTCTTCGGCATCTGCCTGGGTCATCAGATCCTCGGTCTGGCCCTTGGGGGCAGGACGTCAAAGCTCAAATTCGGGCATCACGGGGCCAACCACCCGGTCAAGGACCTGATAACCGAAAAAGTCGAGATAACATCCCAGAACCACGGGTTCGTTGTGGATCCCGACTCCCTTGTGGGGGCGGGACAGGATGTACGTGTGACCCATTTAAACCTTAACGACCGGACCGTAGAGGGGATCGAACACCTTGAGATTCCCGCCTTTTCGGTCCAGTACCATCCGGAAGCATCCCCCGGACCCCACGACTCGAACTATCTGTTTGATCGATTTGTTGGGTTAATGGACAGGAAGAGATAACTTATTGTTGTTAGCAAGTGAAGATCATCACCAAATTAGCTGGTGGGATTTCGGTATGTATAGTGTATTCATATGGCCGGGCTTTTGGGTGTAATCACTCGCCTTCGCAACCCCCTTTTAGCTTCGCTTCGTGATTCACCAAAATCCCGGCCTTAATAAATGTTTATCCATCAAGGGTTCCGGTAAAAGGTCCTGAAGCGAAGCTAAAAGGGGGTTGCGAAGCCGAAGGAGCTGTTTACCGGAACCCGGTTATTATGTATTAATCACCAACTAATTTGGAGATGAACCCCAATTTCTAATGCTCTATTTTAACATTGAACATTGAACGGAATAAAATGCCCAAACGCGACGACATAAAGAAGATACTCCTTATCGGCTCAGGCCCCATAGTCATAGGCCAGGCCTGCGAGTTTGACTACTCGGGGACACAGGCCTGCAAGGTCCTGATGGAAGAGGGGTTTGAGGTGGTGCTGGTCAACAGCAATCCGGCCACTATCATGACGGACCCGGAGATGTCCCACAGGACCTACATTGAGCCGCTAACCCCCGAATTCGTGGAGGCCATAGTCGAAAAGGAACGACCCGACGCAGTTCTCCCCACCCTGGGAGGTCAGACCGCACTTAACCTTGCGGTGGATCTGGACGAGCGGGGTGTTTTTAAAAAATTCGGTGTGGAGATGATCGGGGCCGACAGGGCCGCCATAGAGAAGGCCGAGGACAGGGAGAAGTTCAAGGCCGCTATGGCCAGGATTGGACTGGATCTGCCGAAAAGCGGGTACGCCAATTCCTGCGAGGCCGCCGGGAAGATCCTTGAAGAAATAGGGCTGCCCGCCATTATCCGCCCGTCCTTCACAATGGGCGGAACGGGAGGGAATATAGCCTACAATATGGAGGAGTTCGACAGATATGTACAGTGGGGCCTGGATCTCTCGCCTACTACTGAGATACTTGTGGAAGAGAGCATCATCGGTTGGAAGGAGTTCGAGCTTGAGGTTATGAGGGACCGGAAGGACAACGTCGTGATCGTGTGTTCTATCGAGAACTTTGACCCTATGGGGATACACACCGGTGACTCCATCACGGTGGCTCCTGCCCTGACCCTCACTGACCGGGAGTATCAGGAGATGCGGGATGCCTCCCTTGCCATCATCAGGGAGATCGGTGTGGATACCGGTGGCAGCAATATTCAGTTTGGCGTGTGTCCCGAGACAGGCAGGATGGTGGTCATTGAGATGAACCCCAGAGTGTCAAGGTCAAGCGCCCTTGCCTCCAAGGCCACCGGTTTTCCCATCGCAAAGATCGCGGCCAAGCTGGCCGTAGGCTACACACTGGACGAGATCACCAACGATATCACCCGGGAGACGCCAGCCTGCTTCGAACCGACCATTGATTATGTGGTTGTGAAGTTTCCCAGGTTCGCTTTCGAGAAATTCCCAAAAGCCGACCAGCTCCTCACCACTCAGATGAAGTCAGTGGGGGAGGCCATGGCCATAGGCCGAACATTCAAGGAGGCCCTGGGAAAGGCCATATCTTCTCTTGAGATAGACTCTGACGGCCTGGAAGTAAGGTCAGATGCAAGTGATGAAGAGGTTACAGAAAAGCTCAGAACCCCAAACTGGGAGAGGGTATGGTACCTGGCCGAGGCCTTCAGGAGGGGACTGGACATTACCAGGATCCACGGGCTCACCGGGATAGATCCGTGGTTTCTGGAGCAGATCAAGCAGATGGTCAGGACGGAAGAGTGGCTTGGGGAGCGGACCCTGGCAGACCTTTCACAAGAGGACTTTTTAATCGTCAAGCAGATGGGTTTTTCGGATCGCAGGTTGGCCCTGCTCACCGGATCGGAGCAGTTCGAGGTGAGGGAGAAGAGGCTGTCAGAGGGCATAAGGGCTACATTCAAAACTGTGGATACATGCGCTGCCGAGTTCGAAGCGTATACGCCATATCTTTACTCAACATACGAGACAGAAGATGAAACGGCCACCTCCGGAAAAAAGAAAGTAATCATCCTGGGCGGCGGCCCCAACAGGATAGGGCAGGGGATCGAGTTCGACTACTGCTGTGTCCACGGAGCTTTTGCCCTGGCAGAGGAAGGCTACGAGACCATTATGGTCAACTGCAATCCCGAGACGGTGAGCACCGACTACGATACCTCGGACAGACTCTACTTCGAGCCCCTGACTTTAGAGCACGTCATGAACATCGTGGATGTGGAAAAACCGGACGGCGTCATAGTCCAGTTCGGAGGGCAGACTCCCCTGAATCTGGCCCTGCACCTGGAAGCGGCCGGCGTCCCCATTATCGGGACCAGCCCGGAAAAGATCGACCTTGCCGAAGACAGGAAGAGGTTCGCCGAGCTCCTCGACAGGCTCGGTCTGAGACAGCCGCCCCACGATATAGTGACCTCCTTTGAAGAGGCCCGGAAGGGGGCCTTCCGGATAGGCTATCCGGTGGTGGTGAGGCCGTCGTATGTCCTGGGCGGGAGGGCTATGGAGATAGTCTTTGATGAAAAGAGCCTGGAACGGTATATGAAGGAGGCTGTAACTGCTTCCCCCGAGCATCCGGTCCTCATAGACAAGTTTTTAGAGGACGCAGTGGAGATCGATGTGGACGCTCTTGCTGACGGAGATCAGGTTGTCATTGGGGGAATAATGGAGCACATTGAGGAGGCTGGAGTCCATTCGGGGGACTCAGCGTGCAGCCTGCCACCTGTGTCGCTGAGCACGGAGCTGATTCAGGAGATCTCCAGGCAGGCTCGTCTTCTGGGTGAGGCTCTGGAGGTATCGGGCCTCATGAACGTCCAGTTCGCGGTAAAGGATTCTGAGGTGTTCATCCTTGAGGTGAACCCCAGGGCATCCAGGACAGTACCCTTCGTGAGCAAGGCTATCGGTGTGCCCCTGGCGAGGCTCGCGGCGAAGGTCATGGTGGGCAGGTCCCTGGCCGACCTGGGCTTCACGGCCGAGATCGTGCCGGAGCATATCAGTGTAAAGGAGGCTGTTTTCCCCTTCATTAAATTTCCCGGCGTGGATTCCCTCCTGGGGCCTGAGATGAGATCCACCGGCGAGGTCATGGGCATAAGCGATAAATTCGGGCTCGCCTATGCCAAGGCCCAGCTCGCAGCCGGGATGGAACTGCCCCTGGAAGGTACAGCTCTGTTGTCCATCAAGGACGGTGATAAGGAAGCCGTAGTCCCTGTTGCAAAAAAACTCGATGCCATGGGGTTCCGGATACTCGCCACGGGCGGTACCCGGGATTACCTGGTGGAACGGGGCATCCGGGCCGATTTCGTCATGAAAGTAAGGGAAGGTCGACCACACGTGGTGGATGCCATCATCAACCGGGAGGTCCACATAGTCATCAATACGGTGGAGGGGGTCCAGTCCATTGCTGATTCCTACACAATACGCAGGTCCGCTATCGATCAGAATCTGGCCTACTTCACTACTGTCCCCGGTGCAAAGGCGGTTGTCCTGGGTATCGAGGCCCTCAGGAGAAAAGATTGGGACGTAAAACCGCTACAGGATTACTATCCATCCTGATTGCCGCTCTGATCGCGGGCCTTCCCGCCTGCCGGTCAAGCAAGGACAAGACCCTCGACCCCGGGTCTTATTTCAGGACAGAACAAGAGGGTGCGACCCGAATTCTGGGTATCTATTCAAAGACTCAGAGGATAGGCACCTACAGCATTGAGAGAGTAGAGGGCCAGTGGTCCGGTTTCGCACAAGGTTCCGCCGTGCGCCAGACCGAGAACTTGGAAATGAGGCTCTCCTTCATGGGTGAGGAGATGGTCCTCAAGACGCGCCAGAAGTCCTACATCCGGCCTGACATGATCCTCCTGGGCAACACGAGCACCATCGATTTCGGCGGCGGGAAGTGGAACACTAAATGGCTCCTGACGGGGGACGGGATCTATACAAAAGAAGAGTTCATGGGCAGGAGTTACAGAAGAACCAAGGTAAAGATTCCGCAAGGCGCCATCACTACCGAGTCCCTTTCTCTGTACATATCGGGTCTTGAAAAATCGGAGGCGAGTGAGCTGGAAGTGGACCTTTTCAACCTCACTCTGGCAAGGCCGGTACCCGCGAAGATTAAATACAGGGGCGTGGAGGACGGATTGAGGCATTACTCCCTTTCCATGTGGGGGATGGAGGAGGAAGTGTGGATCGACGAGCACGGTATGGTGGCAAAAGAGACCATGCCGTGGGGGCTCCAGGCACGAGAACCGGGAAAAAGAGATGTCACCGGCGCCCTTTCTCTGGAGGACGTTTTTACCCAGACAGCCGTTCCCACGGAGGGAATACCGGACGGATTTGCCGACCAGGAGTCTACCATAATCGTCATCGATGGGCTGACAGTCCGGCCCCCATCGGATGCGTGGCAGGAGGTCAGAGTCGACGGAAAAAGATTTAAGGTAACCCTCAAAAAGCCGGTGGTCCCGCTCCCCGGAAAAAGGTCATCGGGCGCCGAACCCGTGGAGGGGGATGATTTCGGGTTGAACCTTGGTTCGGTGAGGATACAGAAGCTTGCCCGCGAGATAACGGGCGGTATTGAGGATCCCTGGGAAAAGGCCGAGGCTGTCGGCAGGTATGTCTACAGCAATCTTGGCAAGAATATGCGCGAAAGTTTCTCCGCCCTGGAGGCCCTGGAGGCGGGGGAAGGGGAGTGCCAGGCCCACAGCCTCCTGGCCATATCCCTTTTGAGGACTTCGGGGATCCCCGCCCGCTTTGCCTACGGTGTAGTATACATGCCGGATCGGGGCCAATACCTCTTCCACACATGGGTTCAGGTTTACATAGGTGAGTGGATACCCATGGACCCCACGCTGGGTTCCTTCCCCGCGGGGGTGGACCATCTGACCCTGGCAGCCGGAGAATACATGGATCAGTTCCAGTTATTCCCCTATATTCAGGGAGGAACCAGGTGGCGCATTTCCTACCAGAGCGGAAATTAGTCAATGTATATTAAAGGAGTTCCGGCACTGGATGCGTGTCGGGGTAACGGCGTAACGGAGTATCGGCGTTTATACCTCTCCCTTGAGGGCCTTTCGACAAGCTCAAGGTCCTGAGCAAAGCCGAAGGAGAGAGGTTAGGAGAGGGTGAATATAATTTATTTTAAACAAAACGGGGAGGATCGTGGATACCTGTACTAACAGGAAACAGCTAACGTCACTCGTAGAAGCGGAAGTTACAGTAAATAGTGATGCGGCGGATGGCCACATGAGGCTGGAACTTCATTTCCCCGCGGGCGAAAACGCGCGGCCTGTCCCCGGGCAGTTCATAATGCTGCGGGTTCATGAGGGGTCAGACCCCCTTCTGGCAAGGCCCTTTGGCATAGCGGGGTATTCAGAGGAAAACGATATTGCCCGTATCGAGATCTTCTACCGCATCGTGGGGAAGGGAACGAGAGAGATGGCGCAATGGTCCGCAGGACATGGTGTCAAATTCCTGGGCCCCCTGGGGAACAGTTTCAATCTGCCTCCCGCGGACAGCCGGAGCCTCCTGATAGCAGGGGGAATAGGACTGCCGCCACTCCTCGCACTTGTAAGGTATATGGACGCCCTGGGCAGGAAGGACGAACTGACGGTCCTTTACGGTGGAAAGGTTCTGGCGGGGATGGTGGGGGTAGACGTCCTGGAAGGCCTGGGGATAGATGTGCAGACCTGTACTGAGGACGGCAGCTGCGGACGGCTGGGATTAGTAACGGGGCTGCTATCCGAATATGAGAATGGAAAGGGCTCACACCTGTTCGTATGCGGCCCCAACCCCATGATGCTGGCCGTTCATGAAGCCTGTGACAGCCTGTCAGAATCCTCCCAGTACAGCCTGGAGTCAAGGATGGCTTGCGGGTTCGGGGTTTGCTCCGGCTGTGCGGTTGCTGTTGAACGGGGCGAGGGAAGGGAGTATCAAAGGGCATGTCGTGAGGGCCCGGTCTTCGCGGGCAGAGACCTGGTGCCTGATTCCTTTCCGGACAACCTGTAGGCGGGAGATGCCATGGACAACGGTTTGAAAGCGAAAGATCCCGATCTCTCAGTGGACCTGGGC
>QIFJ01000205.1 GCA_003229755.1 Pseudomonadota bacterium | reverse complement strand
CTGAGGCGCCCTTCAGGTCTATATTAGCGGCATCCAGGCCTGGAACTATTGCCTCAACCGCTTCCGGGGTAAAGAAACCGTTGGTAACGAACACATTGGTCAAGCTTTTCTCATGGGCAAGAATAAAGCAGTCCAGGGCAAACTCTGCAAATATCGTCGGTTCAGTGTATGTATAAGAGATCGATCTGCATCCTGACTTTTCAGCGGCATCGACTATATCTTCAGGTGATCTGTCTTCCCCGGGAATAGGGTCCAGTAATGGAGCCTCGAGACTGATGTAATGGTTCTGGCAGTGTGTGCAGCTCATGTTGCAGCCGCAGGTTGCGATAGAGTAAGAGCGGCTCCCGGGTTGGAAATGGTAAAGGGGCTTTTTTTCTATCGGATCGATGTTCTCAGCTATAATACGTCCATAGACCAGTGTATAGAGCTCGCCATCCCGGTTTTCCCTGACCTGGCAAATACCCCGCCTGGACGGTCTGACCACACACCTGTGTGCACAAAGATTGCAGCGGACAGTATCCTTCTCCAGCTTTTCAAAGAGGATAGCCTCATGAATCATATATCAGGTGCTCTGTTGCATTCCAGCGGGGATGAAGCGATGAGCGCATTTGGGGCATCGTATACGTAATTTCTTCTTTGACATGAGGGTTGTGAAAGTAAGGCTGCCGACAGTAGCGCATTCAGGACAGGTTACTTTTATTCGCGCGTGTTTGTCCATGGCCATTGTCTCATCCAGCGCTCCGGGTGAGAACAGCTTAAGATCCTCTGCGGGCGACCTTGCCAGAACTACATGAAGGTGGTGGCTGCCAACGGTTACCCTGTCTCCGTCCTGGAGCATATACTCCCTCGTAAGGTTGTCGTTGACGAAAATACCGTTGAGACTACCCAGATCCCTGACGATCAGCTTGCCATCCTTCTCTTCAAAGGAGGCATGTTTCCTTGATATTCCGGGATCGCTGAGGATCAGATCAGCTTCGTCTCCCCTGCCTATTATAAAGGGATAGTGGGTCACACCGATACGCTTTAAAGTGCGGGTTTTATCCCTCACAATAAGTTCAGGCATAGCCCTCGTGTAATAACCGTAAACGCCACCAGGAAATACAGCCTCACCCTCAACATACTCGTTGCCTGGATTTGTGGAAAGATCTTCATAGATCTGCACCCTTACAGCACCACCGTGGCTGGTATTCGCTTCAATTCTCTTGAACAGGTCGTGCCAGGCAATTCCACCAGAGGATTGCACGTACTGATCCGCAAAATAAGCCTTTACCGCCCTACCCTCCCTCGCAAAGACCATATTGTACGCTCCCTCCTGTATCAATGCGATGAGGGCGTCCTTCCTGCCGCGCATCAGGTTTACGACCAGGTCTTCCATCTTCAGGAACTCCGAACTTCCGCCGGTCTCAGGAGAACGCTGAAGCAGCACAAGTATGGATTTCAGTAATACCGGGTCGGTTTTCAGGAAATCGAGGCGGCAGTTGGGATTTGTAGCAATATAGATAAAGAAGTCCCTTAAGGAGATCTCCTCCAGCCCGACATTTTCCAGGATCCTCCCGGCAGCGTAGGGCTTTCTTTGAAAGAAGAATAGAAAATAAGGATTGCCATCGGTGGTATCCTTCGAGGTGACGCAATATCCATACTCGAAACTTCCCATTTCATTGGTGCCTGAGAGGATATCGTCAAATATGCCCGGGGTCGGAGGTGTCTCGTGAAGAACCACAGAAGAGAACGGAAAAATAGGAGAAATCTCGGTGAAGCTGGTCATTAATTGTCTCCCAGAAAGTGTCAGAACTGACTGCGATGTTATCTCACAATGAGTATATTGACAAGGGGGCTTGCTTAAGTAATAGATATAAAGGCAGTTCCAAGTTCCAGGTTCCAAGTTCCAAGTAAAACTGACAATATGACATTCAATAATGATATGACAGGGATGTTATTATTCCGGAGAGGAGATAAATTTGGCTGAGTTTACACTTGAGGAAATACTGGCGAAAAAGGAAAAGGGCGAGAGTCTGGCTGGTGCCAATCTTGTAAGGGTATCGTTGCGGGGGACCGACCTGTCTGGTGTCAATTTCAGCGGTGCGAACTTTCAATACGCTGATCTTTCTGAAGCCAACTTCGCAAATAGCGATCTGTCCGAAGCTGACTTGTCATATGTCAACCTGATGGGTTCGAACCTGGAAAATGCCACACTTGTCGGTGCACAGCTCACCGGGGCTGATCTCTCCGGAGCCGCTGCCTCCGGTATCCACGCAAAGGGAATCACCATGGACGATTCCAAACTGGAAGAATGCAATTTCTCTTCGGCAGACATTTCCGGTGCTTCCCTGCGAAGGGCCCGTGGCAATAATCTGGTAGCGCCGGGGGCGATCTTCGATGACAGTAATCTGGACGAGATCCTGCTCACAAACGCTAACCTCCGCGGAACCTCAATGGTAAAGGTAAGCTTTGTAAACGCTTCACTTCAGAAGGCGGATCTTTCCGGTGCGGATCTCAAAGGCGCAAACCTTACCAGGGCCGATCTGCATGGCGCCTCACTGTTTTCAACAGGCTTCATCGAGACTGTTCTCTTGAAGGCAAAGCTTGAGGAGGTCAAAGGTGATGGGGCGGATTTCTCACTGAGCAATCTCACTGGTATAGTAATGTCCGGAGCACAGCTCAGAAGGGCTTTTTTCAGAAGTACTGAGTTGATACAGGCGGAGATGGGATCCGGGGATTTTTCCGACTGTGACATGAACTATGCGAAGATGACATATTCTTCAGCTGTCGGTGCAAAAATGACCAAAGCCTCCTTTGTCGGTGCTACCCTTACAGAGGCGAAGATCAGTAAATGCCAACTGGATGGCGCGAATTTCACTAATGCGCGGATGGAAGGATGCAACCTGGCTGGTTCAGACCTGTCGGGTGCCAGCCTCAAGAATGCTGATCTTACAAGAGCGGATTTTTCAAGCGCGAACCTCTCCAGGGCCGATATGACTGGTGCAAAGATAATAGGCGCCGACCTTGCCGACGCAAATCTGGAGGGGACGGTGCATCCGGATAAGTCTGACTAAAATAAGTTGTTAGTTGAAGGTTGAAAGTAAAAAGTTGTAATCTGGAATCATCATAGTAACTTTCAACCTTAAACTTTCAACTTTCAACTATTACTTTTAACAACCTTCTTTAATTCTTCAAGAATCCCCGCAACATTTGGATATCTATTCTCCGGTTCCTTTACCATGCACCGCATGATGATAGCAGAAAGTTCAGGAGATATTGATCCATCAATTTCATGGGGTGGTTTGGCCGGCGTATGGACGTGGTGGTACAGCACATCCCCCTCTGTGAAAGGGACTGTTCCGGTGAGGAATTCGTAGAGCGTAACACCAGATGAGTACAGATCGGCCCTGTGATCCACCTTGCCCCCCAGGATCTGCTCAGGAGCCATGTAGTATGGAGTACCTGCCATCTGAGTGTGGTTTTTCCTGCCCTCTTCGATCACCCTCGCCAGGCCAAAGTCGGTTATTTTAACCAGTTTTTCTTTCTTCGCCCAAAGGAGATTTGCGGGTTTGATATCCCTGTGTACGATACCTCTACTATGGGCGTAAGCGAGGGCACGCAAAACCTGGGTAATAAGGAGAAGAGCGGCTTTCTGGTCGAACTTCCCCTCCTCTTCCAGAAGTTCCTTAAGGGATCTGCCCTCAACAAGTTCCATAATTATGTAGTATTCTCCCACGTTCCTGTCAGCATCGAAGATCGTAACGATATTGGGGTGAGACAGCCTGGCAGCGGATTTCGCTTCCCTCAGGAACATCTCAAGAACACGCTTGCTGCGCTGTACCTGGGGGTGCAAAACCTTGTATGCCACTGTCCTGTCCAGTATGGTGTCTTTTGCCTTGTAGACAACCCCCATTCCTCCCCTGCCGATCTCCTCGACTATCTCGTATCTGCTCTCCTTATGGGCCGACTTGGCCTGGACGATAGTTACATCGCCTGCCTCATCTCCTGTTAAGGGCAGAGTCCGGGGACTGACGGGTGATGTAGCAAGTAATCCCTTGACGTTCTGCAACTGGTCTTTCACATCCCTGTAATGATAATCAACCAGCAGTATCTTTTCTAAAATAGAAAGTGCTCCCTGATACTGGCCATCCTCCCTGAGGCAGATGGCGAATCGATAATAAGACTCGAGATTATCCCTGCGAACATTTCCGTCCCGGAGAGCTTTCTGGAAACTGGCTATAGCCAGGGGCCACATCTTCTGGCCGTAAAACAATTCTCCTAAAAGACGGTTGGCGTCGGGGAAATTGGGATCGTCTTCTTCTACCCTCTGGAGCGCTTCCGTCGCTGCCTGGTTTTTTCCAAACTCGATAAGTCTCCTGGCAACCTGAAAAAACAGTCCGGCCCCCTCAAGCGCTTTTATCTCCTGCTCTGCCTCTCCCATATCTCTGAATATCTCCGCGGCTTCCCGAGCCTCACCGGCGGCAAGTAACAGTTCAGCCGCCTCGGACGGCCTGTTGAGCTCAAGGAGAATATCAGCAGCCACCCTGCTCTCACCCGCGATCCTGAAAACATCTGCCGCCTTTTCCATCATGCCTGCCTGTCTGTAGATCTGTCCGGCTTTCTTCCACTCTTCCAAACGTGTAAAAAGATCAGCGGCCTCGGAAAGCTTGCCTTCCTCCAGCAGAGCTTCAGCAATATCGTGGCCTCCGTCGTCCGGATGGTCGGAAGACTCCATAATTCTGGCAGCTGCCGCGGTATCTTTTATCTGCATATAGAGTTTTGACGCTCTGCGGTTGTCGCCGAGTTCCTCGTACAGTTCTGCCGCATTTGATATCAGACCGCCAAGTTCCAGCGCCTGTGCCGCCTTCTTTTTATTACCCGATTCAACGAGACTCACTGAAGTCAGAAGTGCCAGGTTTCTGGATACGGCATCTTCGTCAGAAGATACTGAGGTATTTCTTCTGCTGATCCTCTCCTGAAGAGCCCGCAATAGATATGGAGCAGCCTTTGCGTGATCACCGTTATTTGAAAGAAGTTCACCCGCTTTCTGATAGAGCCCCATCCTGCCGTAACATTCAGCTGCCTTTACGGATTGACCACCTCGATCAAAAAGTGGTGCTGCGTCCTGGTACAGCCCTATTCTCAGCAAGTTCTCACCAGCTTGAGTAAAATCCTTTCCTTTCAGGAAGAGATCAGCAGCATTACTGTAATCCTCAACCTTTACCAGGCACTTGGCAGCGTTAATAAAATCAAGACTCTTCAGGCAGGCTTCGGCAGCCTTGCGGTAATCCCAGATCTGGATGAACGCTTTTGCGGCGGCCTCATAGCTTTTAGCAGCCATGAAAAGATCGCCGGCATCTTTGAAATTTCCTTTTTTCTCAGCTTTTTTCGCTTTTTTCAGAAGGGTACGTGCCGGCTTTTCCAATTCTGATCGAGTCGGCATGTTTCGGAAGAGGAAGATGATGAAGAAAAGGATCGAAAGGCTTCCAGCCGCGAAGGTGACCGAATCGATCAAACCGAATTCCCATGGGGATGGAAGACCGTATCTGGAAAGATACTGCTCAATGATCAACTTTGCCTGCAGGAGAATCTCCATAACTGTGGAAGTATATGGAAATTGTCAGGGTTTAACAAGATTATCTGATGGGTATCGAGTTCCAGGTTCCAACTTCCAGGTTCCAAGGATTTTATCCCAAGATGAATATATGCCTTACATGGAACTTGGATCATGGAACTTGGAACCGCCTATCTCAAAAGATGCAGCCCAAGGTAGGTCACAAGCAGCTGGAAGCCCACGATCCCGCTTGTGTACACTTTGGCAGGGCGTGAAACTATGGTGAACCTGTTGTCACGTATAGCCTGGAAGATGGAATCCTGGTCCTGCCTGGAGTTAACCAGGGAGTAGGTAAAGTTCAGCTGTCTGAGGGAGTGGGCGTCAGACAGCCCCAGGATCGGTTTATTGTGCTTTTTTGAAAACTCCTGCGCCCTCAGGTTGAAGTTGACGTTCCTGGTGTACAGGTGGGAATATTCGACAGCATCGAAGAGATATGGGAAACGATCCAGGACGTTTCCCAGACAGTTATAATTTGGATAATAGGGGTGAGGGGCTACGATAAAGGTCCCGTCTGATCGCAGCCTGCGCAGATCAAAGAGGGAGAGATTGTCCCATCTATCCCTCATGCCATCTACTCCGTAAATGAGCACGTGTTTACCCATGACCGTGGCCTCAACACCGGGTATAAGAAGAATCCCCTTCTCGACGGCGTAGCCCGCGAGTTCGTCGCTGTATGTTACCGTGTTGTGGTTGGTAATGGAGATGACATGGTAGCCGTGGTCGGATGCTCTGTCGATCAGATCCCATGCCGAATACGAGAGCTGGTGCCGTGGATCCTCTTTGGTGTGAATGTGCAGGTCGCATTTAAGTTTCATATTGTGTTTATCCTCGCCCCTGGTGGCAATAGTCAGAGTTTCTGGTTTCTAGTTTCTGGTTTCTAGTAACGTCCATTTGCCGTTGCTTCATCGGCTCTCTGCGTTAAAGCTTTTCCCTGTTTTTTCTAATTTCCAATATCTAATATCCGACCTTGGGTCTTGGACTATTACCTTGGAACGTGGAACTGATTTTAACACTACATTTCCCACTTATCGTCTTCAGGTGGTCGCCCATCGTATCGGAACGGGCTGTTCCGGCCATAACCGGAAATATCCTGCATCTTGAGGTTTGCGGCTTTCTTAAAACTTTGTCTCTTAAGGAAAATAACGATCACCGACAGAACTAAAAAGAAGGGTATTATATGCGATTTGAGACGGCTTTTCAGACTAGCGACAATACCGGGCTTTTCAGTATCGAGTCCGGCACTCTGATTAGCGGGTTCATCGGGTAAAATATCCACAAGCCTCCTGAATACCCAGACGTGCTGGCCGTCAGCAGTAGCTATCTGCCCCCAGAGCCCCTCTAGCTTGATCAAGGGATACTTCTGGCCGGCTTCGGCCTGGAAAACAACAGGGTAGCTGGTACCGGGGCCCTGGCGGATATTAACAGGGGTGCCCATTATCTTCACATAATCCGCCAGAGTTTTTTCTGGAAAGGCGGCTATCAGGATAAACAGGGAAAAAAACTGGACTACAGTTCTTAATGTGGAATTATCTCTACGCAGCATGGCAACAGAACTCTAGACACTGTTGTGTGTTATGTCAAGGTGGTTCGAGCATTGGAAATTGGAGAATGGAAATTGGATTTAGAACATTAGAACATTGAAAGACGATAAGAGCGTAACGCAGAGAGCCGCAGAGCGCCCATTCGGGCGAATCGCTGAGTGCCGCAGAGAAAAACCTGGTCTTGGGTTTCTGTAAAACCATCAATCAACTACCAGCAACTCTTCATCTCCTCTATGTCAGGTGTTTACCA
>QIFJ01000088.1 GCA_003229755.1 Pseudomonadota bacterium | reverse complement strand
TCCAGGATCGGGTGCTCGATGAGCATGAGAATGAAGCCTTCATGACACCCGCTGAATCCGTTGAAAAGGCGACGATCTACGAGCACTGCCGTCGAGCCATCGAATATAGTCTGAATTACGGGGAGCACGGGCTCCCGCTGATAGGTACAGGGGATTGGAATGACGGCATGGATAAGGTTGGCGCACTTGGGAAGGGTGAGAGTGTGTGGCTGGCATGGTTTCTCATCGATATCCTCAACTCCTTTAGCGAAATGGCCGAGCTTAAAGGGGAGATTAGAACAGAGGATGTTGAACTGTTCCGTTCCGAGGCGCGTAAGCTGGCCGAGGCCGTGGAGACAAGTGCATGGGACGGAGAATGGTACACTAGGGCCTACGATGATGACGGTACCCCCATCGGTTCGGCTCAAAATAAGGAGGCCCGCATAGACTCCATTTCCCAGTCATGGGCAGTTATCAGTGGTGCTGCGGATAAGCAACGGGCGAACCAGGCGATGACCTCGGTCTGGAACAACCTTGTTCTTGAAGACGAGAGACTGGTTCTCCTCCTGGACCCGCCTTTCGACAGGACGGAGCGTGACCCTGGTTATATTAAAAGCTACCCACCCGGCGTTCGAGAGAACGGCGGACAGTATTCCCACGCTGCCATGTGGGTGGCCAAGGCGATGGCTCTTTTAGGTGATGGCGACAGGGCCGTAAAGATCCTTGATATACTCAATCCCGTCCAGCGTACCCTTAACCGCGAAGATGTCCTGAAGTACGCCGTTGAGCCATACGTTCTGGCGGCGGACGTCTACCGTGCGGCCGAGCACACAGGCCGCGGTGGCTGGAGCTGGTATACCGGTGCGGCCGGTTGGATGTACAGGGTCTGGATCGAGGATGTGCTCGGTATAAAGGTACGTGGCCGCGAACTGATGATAGATCCCGTGATCCCGGCAGAGTGGAAAGAGTTCGGAGTAATATACCGGGTTGACCGCTCGCTTTATGAGATATCGGTTCAGAATCCTGAGGGAGTGAACAGGGGAGTTGTATGGATCGAAGTGGACGACAGGAGATTGGAGGAGAACGTAATCCAGATCCAACGGTTCGGTGAGAAGACGGAACACCGTGTCCTGGTGCGAATGGGCGATACTGCCGGATGAAAGCTATCCAGTAGTTATGTCAAGTGTATTTCGTGTCAAAAAAGAGGGTCGTTAACAACGGGTCTAATATTTTCTGCTGAATTATTCCCCGGCGAATTAACCGCCGTCGAGACTTCGAAAACTTCCATGAGATCTGAATCGTACGGTCCCAGCAGGGAAAGCAGCTCTTTCTCATCCGAGAACTCAGGATCCAGCCAGGTCTCCCGCTGATCCGGTTTTAATATGGCCGGCATGCGGTTGTGGATGGGTGTCAGTAATTCATTGGGTTCAGTAGTAATAATAGCGCAGGTGCATATGGATTCGCCGTCGGATGGCTTCCAGCGGCTGTAAAGACCGGCAAAGCCGAAAGGCCTGGCGTCTTTCATGCGGATATACATCGGTATCTTCTTGTCCTGTACCTTGCGCCACTCGAAAAAACCGTCAGCTAGAATAAGACATCTGGTGCTTTTGAATGGCTTTTTGAAGTTGGGTTTTTCCGCAATTGTCTCCGCCCTTGCGTTTATCATCCTGCTGGCAAAGGATTTGTCCTTTGCCCATGGAGGGATCAGCCCCCACCCGCACGATATGAGCTTGTTTGCTCCATCGTTGATCACCGCTGCGATATTCTGCGTCGGGGCTACATTATAGCTGGTTTTCAAGTCAGAGAGGATCTCCTGAACCTTGAACGCGGAAGCGATTTCATCAGCAGAGGTTTTTATGACGAAGCGGGCACACATTGGGCTGGTTCCAGGTTCCAAGTTCCAGGTTCCAAGTTAACAAACAACCACTAACTATTAACTGACCAATTGCTAATAACAACTGAATTGATCCAATATCCAATATCTAATTTCCAATTTTGATTATCAATTTACGTTGGACATTGGACATTGGACGCGATCAGGTACCTCTCAACTTATTCGTCGGATCCCCCTCATCCACCATAGCCCTCATCACTCCCTGCTCAGGCTCACCGGGAAGGATCCCCATGAGCTGGGCTTCAAGTACAGTTTCACCGTCCTGGTTTGTAAATACTGCGCTTGATCTCGTCCGGCACCGGTCGTCGATCTCATCAATTGTTAAATGACAGGTGATGGTTTCGCCAAAAAACACCGGCTTTCTGAACCGGAAGCTCATTCCGGAGGCCAGCATTCCCAGTTGACCTCCAATTTCAGTAAGCATGCTTCCCACAAGCAGACCGTGGCATACGAGCCCGGGGAACTTCTTTACACTGGTGAATCGGCTGTCAAAATGAATTGGATTGTAGTCCAGAGTCAGATCGGCGAACTGGTGCGCTTGTACTTCCGTGAACGTCCTCCTGACAGTGAATGTCTCTCCTTCATTTATACCCTCAATAACCTTTCGGCGGATCTCAGACATCATTTCCTCCGGTCTGGGTTTTTTACTGATATGAGCCCCAATTTTATTAACCTGAATCCGGGTGTAATGCAAATGATTCAGATAATTATACCGAGGCCATATAGGGAGGAGGGAGGAGGAAAGAGGGGGGAGGGGGGGTAGTGCAGTCGAAGTGCGTAGGGCGGAGGACCAGTCGAAGTACTAAATCGAAGTCGAGTTTAGAGGAGCAGTCATTGCGAATCACGCCGTTGGCGTGATGAAGCAATCCTGTGGCTAGTTGATCTTGGACCTTGGATTTTGGATCTCAAAAAAACAGTCACTCATCTGTTTTTTCGAAGGCCAGAGCCGCTGAATTTATACAGTAGCGAAGCCCGGTGGGCTTTGGTCCATCATTGAACACATGGCCCAGATGGGCATCGCACCTGCTGCAAAGTACTTCGGTCCTCTTCCTGAACAGAGAAAAATCATCTTTGGTGCTGATGTTCTCCTCTGCAACAGGAGCCCAGTAGCTTGGCCATCCCGTGCCCGATTCGAACTTTGTCTCCGAACTGAAAAGGTCGTTGCCGCAGGCAACACATTTGTAGATTCCCTTGTCATGATTGTTCCAGTACTCGCCTGTGTAGGCCCTCTCCGTGCCCTTCTTGCGCGTAACACTGTACTGCAGTGGAGTAAGAATTTTTTTCCACTCCTCCTCTGTTTTTACAACCCTACTGGACATAATGAATCCCTTCTCCTTCACAGAGTAGATCCTGATCTTTCCTGCCAGCATCTGGCCCCCGGCTTTACCAGCCCACAAGTTTTTCCTCAATACTCCCAGAGTAAACAGGGTGCCGGTGGCAAGACATCCCTTGACAAAAACTCTTCGACTTATTTTAGCCACAAATGCACTCCTTCATGGTGGAAAACAGCACATAAATACCCTGCTCTTAAAATAACAACCATTACACTTTAGTCAACCTGATGACATCCATCAGTTCAAATTGTGCTAAATTAAGGATAAAATTGAGTGGTTATCAAGACCCGAAACACGAGACCCGAAACAAGCTCAACACAGGAGAAAAATATGGAATCGAAGGGAATAATGGATAATTTTCTTACCAAAGGTACCTGGGTTCGCGGTTTTTACATGGTGCTGTTCGTGGTTTTCTACAGTATCACGGAGATCCTTGTTACCGCTGTTGTCGTTTTTCAATTCCTCCATGTCCTCTTTACTGGCCGGCAGAACGAGCGCTTGCTGTCTTTCGGCAATAGCCTTAGTATTTACGTTTACGAGATGATGTCGTTCTTCACATACAACAGTGAGGGAAAACCGTTCCCCTTCGGGGAGTGGCCGGCTGACGAAGCGTCATCTGAAGGGACAGACTGATCGCATCGATTCAGTCAACCATGACAGGATAGACATGTAACCTGTGATGGCAAGGTTAGCTGCTATCAAGTTGATGCCTTTTTGCGAAGTCATCAACATTAGAGCATTGGAAATTAGAACTTTCATGAAAAAATTAGTTATGACTGCAATCTAATGCTCTAATGTCTAATGCTCTAATAATCTATTGCTTGTCGATATTGTTGCTATATGTTAATAATGTCAGGTATGTTATTGAGTAGTAGAGGAGGCTACGAGTAGTAGAGGAGGCTACGGTGGAAGATTTCCAGGACATTTATGAAAAGGAAAAGGAAGAAGATGTAGTGGAGAAGATCCTTCTGGTCGACGATGATAAATTTGACCGCGCCTTCATCACCGACCTTCTGGCTCCAAAAAACTTTTCCATAGACCAGGCCGAAAATGGCGATCAGGCCCTGGCCCTGCTGTCTGGAAAAAAATACGACCTGCTTCTCTCCGATATTTATATGCCGGGAATAACCGGTATAGAGATGATACAGAAGATCCGCGAAGTGGACGCTAACCTTCAGATAATCCTGTTTACCGGCCATGCGGACCTTGCTACCGCCATTGAGGCAGTAAAGCTTGGTGTATACGATTATATAGTGAAACCGTTCGATCCTGAAGACCTTATCTGGAGAGTAGATCAAGCGTTGGAGAAGTCCAGACAGGTTAAGCTGGATCTCGATGCGAGGGTGGAGCTGGTGGAAAGGGTTAACGCGCAGAGTGAAAGAATACGGCTTATCTTCTACGAGGCGGTGCAGACACTGGTCAATGCTATCGAGGCTAAGGATCAGTACACCAAGGGCCACTCAATTCGAGTTACGCAGTACGCAATGTGGTACGCAAAGCACAGTGAGATTCCCTTTGAAGAAGCTTCAGACATCCAGCTGGCAGCGCGCCTTCATGATATAGGAAAACTGGGGATAGCCGATGCTATTTTAAACAAGACAGGTACCCTCACGGACGAGGAGTATAACATCATCAAGAAACATCCGGTTACAAGCTATAAGATATTGAAACCTATTATGAATGATTCGATCCTCAAGACGATCCGCTACCACCATGAGAGGTGGGACGGAAAAGGCTATCCAGACGGCCTGGCCGGTGACCTTGTACCGGTAGGAGCGAGGATCGTATGCCTTGCCGATTCTTTCGATGCCATGACTTCCTTCAGGTCCTACAAGAAGGCCATGACCCTTGACCAGGCCATCGAGGAAATTGAGCGCTGCGCGGGAACCCAGTTCGATCCGGGTATCGTTCCAGGTTTCGTAGAGGCTGTAAGGTTGAACAGGGAACAGGAAGAATTGCTCACAACTGTTGGATGAGTTTTAATGCTTCTTTCACCACAGAGCCACAGAGTTTACGGGTATCGGAGTATGGGGGTGTCGGGGTATTGGGGTTTACTCCCCTCCCTTGATGGGAGGGGATTTAAGGGGAGGGTGGTATGATATCCCCCTCTCCTCAGTCCTCTCTCCTTCGGCTTTGCTCAGGACCTTGAGCTTGTCGAAAGGCCACCAGGGGAGAGGAAGAATTGCTGGTAGTTGATAGTTTGGCTGCAACCCAAAGCCCAGGTTTTTTCTCTGTGTCCTCTGTGCTCTGTGGTAAAAAGCCAGCCTTACGGCCCTCCGAACACCTTTTTCAGGAGGTCTGTAACCCTCGCGGCGGGGTCTTCCCTGATCTTCTTCTCCTCTTCTCCGATCATGAAGAACAGACCGTACAGGGCTTTTTCCGTTACATAGTCTTCCAGATCCATCGGTTCCCCTTCAATATTCCCAATGCGTCATGGAAGGTCATATCCCTGATGGCCCTGAAAAAGATATCCACAGCCAAAGGAGCGGCATGCTCCGCGGCGCGATTCATACTCAGGATGAACTCATCCACCTGGTCGTCATACCCGACTTTCCTGAGGAGTTTTTCAACCTTTTTCAATTTCTTCGGCATGGGGACCCTGATATCCAGATTGCCGAAGTATCCATCGATGGAAGAAA
>QIFJ01000089.1 GCA_003229755.1 Pseudomonadota bacterium | reverse complement strand
CGATATTGTCCAGTGGGCTGACAAAATGGACACTGACGTGCTCATGGAAAACGTCTTCGACGTACGGCCGGATCACCTTCTGGAA
This sequence comes from Pseudomonadota bacterium, assembly GCA_003229755.1. Taxonomy (GTDB): domain Bacteria; phylum BMS3Abin14; class BMS3Abin14; order BMS3Abin14; family BMS3Abin14; genus SZUA-178. Next base: position 5,793 of record QIFJ01000089.1, on the reverse strand, counting down.
CTCAATGAACAGCTGGATAACAGGCTCAAGTTCTGCTTCGATACAGGTCACTTTCTGCTGTTTTCCCAAGTCCCCCTGGAAGATTGGCTCACCTCCTTCGGTGAGAACCTGGCGGAGCTGCATCTCCACGACAATCGCGGGGATATGGATTCTCATCTTCCCCTGGGGGAAGGAATATTTGATTTCCAATCCCTCTTCTCATTCCTGAATGCCCATGACAGGTCACCACTTATCGTTATTGAACACCATTCCAGAGAAGAGACCTTGAGGTCTCTTGCAAACCTGCCCGGGATATACGAGGCTGCCTCACGGTGAGTGAAGTTCAGATCGATGATCTTCTCCCCTTTGTGGAGAGACCCTCCCGGTACCTGGGACGGGAGATAAACTCCATCCACAAGGACAAGGACAAGGTTTCCCTTCGTGCGGCGATCGTATTTCCGGATCTGTATGAGGTGGGGATGTCCCACCTGGGCATCCATATCCTGTATGATATCGGGAACCGCCTTGAAGGTGTGCAGACAGAGAGAGCCTTTCTGCCCCAGGACGACCTGTTGGATCTGTTAAAGGGAAAATCACGTCCCCTTTTTACCCTGGAGAGCAGAACACCTCTGCATGAGTGCGACCTCGTGGGTTTTACTCTCCAGTCCGAGCTTACTTATACGAACATCCTTACAGTTCTTGATTCAGGGAATATCCCACTGAGGGCGGAAGGTCGCACTGAAGAGGCGCCGTTGGTTCTGGGAGGGGGGCCGTGCGCCTTTAATCCAGAGCCTTTAGCGGAATTTTTCGATCTGTTTTTTATTGGAGACGCTGAGGTGCAGTGGCCCCTCATACTTGAAGCGCTCAAGATCAGGGTCAGCGGAAGTTCCAGGCGGGAGAGAATAGAATCCCTTAAGGAGATCGAGGGAATATACGATCCCCGTGACTTCAAATTTGAATACAACGACGATAATACCGTGAAGTCCATCAAGCCGGTGACCAGCAGGCCCGAAGTGGTAAAAGCCCTTTGCGCAGACCTCGAAACCCAGCTCCTTCCCACATCACTTGTGGTTCCCTTCCTTCAGCCCGTCCACGACAGGATAACTCTGGAGGTTGCCAGGGGCTGCACCCGCGGCTGCCGGTTCTGCCACGCCGGCATGGTATACCGTCCTGCCCGGGAGAGGTCGGCCCAAACGATCATGGAGGCTGCCAGGGACTCCCTTAGAGCCACGGGATATGCGGATCTGTCCCTCACATCCCTCAGCATAGGAGATTATACTCATCTGGATGAGGTGCTTCTGGACCTGATGGACACATATTGCGGGGACCGGATCTCGGTCTCACTTCCCTCCATGAGAGTGAAAGGTCTGACGCCGGAGGTTGCCAGACAGATCCAGAGGGTAAAGAAAACCGGTTTTACCATTGCTCCAGAAGCCGGGACCGGGAGACTGAGGAAGGTAGTGAACAAGGACCTGTCGGAGGATGAAATAGTAGGCACCGCACGCTGGGTATTCGGCCAGGGATGGGATTCCCTGAAGCTCTATTTCATGATCGGTCTGCCGACTGAGTCCGATGAGGATCTTGAAGGTATCGTGAACCTGGTAAAAAAGATGGCGGCTGTCGCCCCGGGCAGAGGTCGCATTACAGTGAATATCTCACCCTTCGTGCCCAAATCTCATACGCCGTTTCAGTGGGTGTCACAGGAGTCTGAACCGGAAATGAAGAGGAAGCTGGATTACTTGAGGGCAGAGCTGAAGAGGAAAAAGGTTCAGGTGAAATGGGGCAGAACTGACCAGGCCATGCTGGAGGCGGTTCTGGCAAGAGGAGATAGAAGAATTTCAGAGGTAATCCGGACTGCCTGGGAAATGGGAGCCAGACAGGATGGCTGGGATGAGCATTTCGATTGGGATATATGGGCAACGGCTTTCGATAAATGCGGGATTGACCCAGGCTTTTACGCGACACGGATAAGAAAATCGGACGAGCTGTTCTGCTGGGATCATATTTCGAGCGGTGTAACCAGGGAGTTCCTTCTGAATGAATACAAAAAGGGGCTCGCGGGGGAGGTCACTTCCGACTGCAGGGAGGCGGGTTGTTTTTCCTGCGGAGTTTGCCCTCCCGGGTTTTCAGCCTCTATCCCGCCCCTGAGAGATGTGCTTGCAGTAGGAGATGACGTTCAGGAGAAGGCGCTGCCGGCTGAAGCTGAAAGAAGCGTACGTCGGATAAGGGCAATATTCGAAAAAACCGGTTACATGCGCTACATTGGCCACCTGGAAATGATGAGGGCGTTCGAACGGGCCGCCAGAAGAGCTTCGGTCCCACTGGCCTTTACAGGGGGGTTTTCTCCCAAGGCGAAGATCAATTTCGCCCTCTCAATGCCTCTTGGAGTGGCGGGTCTTGCGGAATGGGCGGATATTGAACTTCTTGAAAGCTGGCCTGCCGAGCGGCTCATGTTTGAGATAAATAACTACCTGCCTGAGGGCCTGAAAATTCTCAAGGCATGGAAGGCTCCCCTTGAAGGCCAGTCCCTGAACGTCAGGGTAAGGGCCATAGAGTATCTGGCGGTCCTTCCAGAACGTGACAACGATCTCGCAAAGCGGATACGCCGCATTATGGATTCTGAAAGTATAAAGATACTTCGGAAAAAGGGCGACAAGACCAGGACCATCGAACTGAGAGACTATCTTCGCCAGATGTGGTCAGATAACGGCAAATCCGTATTTTTTGTGCTATCCATTACCGACAAAGGCAGCGCAAGACCGCTGGAGGTCATCGAGGCTCTATTAGAGGAGCCGGTCGCTCCCGGTAACGTATTAAACCTGACCAGGACGAGACTGTTTTTTAACACCATGGAGGATAAATCAGGCGGTCGGCCGGGGTTGAGCCGGATATTTGATTAATCGGTCCAAAATCCAAGGTCCAAAATCCAAGGTCCAAAATCCAAGATCTTTCACTCAAACCGATTAAGTGCTATCAACATGGATTTAACGGCCAGCGTCCTGCACTTTGTTCTTCTATTCACTAATCACTCATCACGCATTACGCATCACAATTATAGATCTTGGACATTGGATCTTGGACATTCTGACCGCTTCTACTGTTAGAAAAACAAAACCCCCCAAATAAGTGCATGAATGTAACTGTAAAATGTGTATTATTTTCATACAATTTTACCGGAAGTTTTTTACTTTTTTCGTAAAACCTGATAAATATTAAAGGATTATGTTAACATGACACAAGGCAAAGTATATTGGCAGGTTCTACAACAATTCCATGTGAGTGAACAGGATTTATCTAAAAAGGATGATAATGCGTCATGAGCGCTAGAAAAATTAAAAATTTCATCAGTGAGGTTAGCAGAAAATGGGTTCAGAAATCGTTATTAACGCCAACCCCTTCGAAACCCGGGTTGCCCTGCTGGAGAACCGCCATGTCGCCGAGATCTCGGTGGACAGGGCAAAAGACAGAGGCATTACGGGTAACATATACAAAGGCAGGGTTGTCCGGGTTCTACCCGGCATGCAAGCTGCTTTTGTAGATGTTGATCAGGATCGCGCCGCCTTTCTGCATTCGTCCGATATAGTCCTGGACATGAGTGAATACGCCGAAATGATCGGCGGGAACGATCAGGACAATGATGACAGCGGCGTGGAGCTGATCACAGCTTCCGGTCATGCCATTGAGGACCTCCTGAAGGAGGGCCAGGAGATCCTCGTTCAGGTTACCAAGGAACCCATTGGTACAAAAGGAGCGCGGGTTACGACCTATGTAACTTTGCCTGGGCGGCTTCTCGTCCTTATGCCTACGCTTGTGAAGGTGGGTGTTTCCCGGAGGATCCAGGATTCTGAGGAGAGAGAAAGGCTCAGGAAGACCGTCCGGTCTCTGCAACCAAAGGGTGTCGGCTTCATAGTCCGGACCGCTGCGGAAGGTGCGCCGGAAGAAGCGATCAAGCAGGACATGGACTTTCTCGTCAAGCTCTGGGGCACCCTGAAAAAGAGAAAACCCCGCGCAAGGGCTCCAAGCCTTCTTTACGCGGAGCTGGACCTGACCTACAGGGTTCTCAGAGATCTTTCCAGCTCGGATATCGGCGCAATTCACATCGATTCCAAAGATGAGTACAAAAAGCTCCTGGATTTTACCAGGAAGTTCATGCCCCAGCTTCGCAATTCTGTTCAGCTGTACGAGGAAAATGAGCCGATCTTCGATCACTTCGGGGTGGAACTGGAGCTGAACAGAGCCCTGGGGAGAAAGATATGGCTCAAATCAGGTGGATATTTAGTGATTGACCAGACAGAAGCCCTTACCGCCATAGATGTCAATACAGGAAGGTTCGTGGGGAAAAAGAACCTCGAGGAGACCATCGTCAAGACCAACATGGAGGCCGTACAGGAGGTCGTCTACCAGCTGCGCCTGAGAAATATCGGTGGCCTGATAATCATCGATTTTATTGATATGGAGCGCTTTGCGAACAGAAAGAGGGTTTTTTCCGCGCTTGATGGAGCGCTAAAAAATGACCGCACCAAAACGACCATCCTCCAGATCTCAGAGCTGGGCCTGGTGGAGATGACTCGGAAAAGGATAAGGGATAACCTGTCTTCTATCATGACCGAACCCTGTCCTTACTGCGAGGGCAAGGGAACGATCAAGTCCATGAGGACCATCGTCTATGAGATATTCCGACGGGTTAGAAGGGAGGCCCCGATCCTTGACGGAAAGCGTGTCGTGATCGTGGCCCATCCTAAACTCGCGGACCTCCTTTACGAGGAGGAGAACGATTACCTGGAAAAGTTGGAAAAGCAGATCAAGAAGAAGATCGTGGTCAAGACGGAATATAATATGCATCAGGAGCAGTATCAAATAATGGGGCTTTGAACGAGTTCCAACTTCCAAGTTCCAGGTTCCAAGTGATCTTTTAACAACTTTTAACTACATGGAACTTGGAACTTGGAAGTTGGAACTTGGTGTAATGTCATCCCATTGACATTACACCACTAATCTGATATCAGACTCTATTCTAAACACCTGGGAATCAGCACTTTTTATTATCATCAGGGAGGTTTATTATTCATGTATGCCGTTATCGAAACAGGCGGTAAACAGTACCGTGTTAACGAAGGCGATGTCATCAGGATCGAGAAACTTCCTGAGGAGATCGGCTCCGTGGTAACCTTTGAAAAAGTCCTGCTGGTTGGCGCCGGTGAAAAGGTGTCTGTGGGTACTCCTGTTGTCGATGGAGCTGAAGTTACAGGAAAAGTCGTTGAGCAGGACCGGGGCAAGAAGATCATAGTCTTCAAGAAAAAAAGGCGGAAGGGCTATCAGGTCAAGAGGGGCCACAGGCAGGATTATACAGGAGTCCTCATTGAAAAGATCAATAAAGGAAGGAAAAAGGCCCAGGGCCAAAAAGACTCAGTCCAGGAGGAAATAGAAGATGGCTCATAAAAAGGCTGGAGGAAGTTCTTCCAACGGCAGAGATAGTAATGCCAAGAGGCGGGGTGTCAAAAAGTTCGCGGGTGAATCAGTCAATGCCGGCAGTATCCTCGTCAGGCAGTGTGGAACGAAGCTCCACCCTGGTCTGAACGTGGGCATGGGCAAGGATTATACCCTGTACGCCAAGATTAACGGGATCGTCAAGTTCGAACGCAAAGACAAACACCGCAAGAAGGTCTGCGTCTATTCGATTGTCTAAAACCATAATGCCTGCCCTCATGCTATGAGGTTCATCGATCGGGTAAAGATCCGGATCGAATCCGGGGCGGGCGGTAATGGCTGCGTCAGTTTCAGGCGCGAGAAACACGTTCCACGTGGTGGTCCCGA
>QIFJ01000061.1 GCA_003229755.1 Pseudomonadota bacterium | reverse complement strand
TCAGGCTGAAGAATCCGGAAAGCCGGAAAAGGTCATCGACAGGATCGTTGACGGAAAGATAGACAAGTACTTAGAGCAGGTCTGTCTCGAGGAGCAGGAATTTATTAAAGAAAGCGGAGTCAAGGTCGCGGATCATGTAAAATCTGTTTCAACCAGACTTGGTGAGAACATAAAGATCAGGCGCTTTGCCCGGTTCGAAGTGAGCGAAGGTCAGGAAAAGACCTCTTCCTGATACAGGGGGCCATATTGGCGGAAAAGAAGCCGTTGTATAAAAGAGTCCTGCTCAAGATCAGCGGTGAGGCTCTTCTGGGATCGGAATCGTTCGGTCTGGATCTCGGTGAACTGAAAACCATCGCGGACGAAGTCGCACAGGTCCACGAGCTTGGAACGCAGATCGCCGTCGTCATCGGTGGGGGGAACATCTTTCGTGGAGCTGACGAAAAGCAAACGGAGATCGAAAGGACCACCGGCGATTATATGGGTATGATCGCCACGGTGATCAATGCGCTTGCCTTTCAGAATATGCTGGAGGCTGCCGGTATCCCTACACGAGTCCAGTCGGCCATTGAGATGAGTCAGGTGGCTGAGCCATATATTCGCAGGAGAGCGATCCGACACCTTGAAAAAGGAAGGGTCGTCGTTTTCTCCGCCGGGACTGGTAACCCTTTCTTCACAACCGATACCGCCGCGGCCCTGAGGGCGATGGAGATAAACGCGGAAATACTGATGAAAGCCACAAAGGTGGACGGTGTTTATTCAGATGACCCGGTTATCAACCCTGAGGCAGAAAAATTTGATACTCTTACATATGAACATGTGCTGGAAAAGCGGCTCAAGGTAATGGATTCAACCGCTATTGCCCTGTGCATGGACAACGATATGCCTATCGTGGTATTCAACCTGAAAAAGAGGGGCAACATGATCCGGGCTGTAAAAGGAGATGCGGTTGGAACGCTGGTCCATGGGGAGGAGGACCGATGATCGAGGAGCTTTATCAGGATACTAAAAAGAAGATGGAGAGATCCCTTGAGGCTCTGGCGAAAGACCTGGCAGCTATCAGGACCGGGAGGGCGTCTCTGTCTATCCTGGACGGTATAAGTGTCGAATACTATGAAACACAGACTCCACTGAACCAGGTTGCCACCCTCTCTATCCCCGAGAGCCGTCTCATTGTCATACAGCCCTGGGATACAACTATTATCAAGGATGTTGAAAAAGCCATAATGCGCTCGGACCTTGGATTGACACCCACCAATGACGGCAAGGTCATAAGGATTTCCATACCGCCGCTCACCGAAGAAAGGAGAGAGCAGCTTGTGAAGCTGGTCAAACGGAACGGTGAAGACAGCAAGGTGGGAATTCGTAATGCGCGGCGTGATTCGATCTCCGAAGCAAAGGAATTCGAGAAGGAGAAGCTTGTTTCAGAGGATGATTTCCACAGAGCACAGGATGAGATCCAGAAGATCACAGATAAATATGTTGAGAAAGTCGATGATGTGGTCCGGAACAAGGAAAAGGAGATCATGGAGGTCTGATCTCCCCTCAATAATAGAGACTTTTCAGGGTTTTAATCGAGTTTAAAGTTAAAAGTTGAAAGTTAATAGTGTAATGCGGGAAAATGAAATATGTAATTTGATAACCTTCAGCTTTCAACCTTCAACTTTCAACCTTCAACTCTTCTTATCACAAGGTCCTCAGGAACAGGTGAATAAAACAGTACCCCGCCATATCGCTGTAATAATGGACGGCAACGGAAGATGGGCCAGAGAACGGGGTCTTCCGCGGATCGCCGGGCACCGGGCAGGTGTTGCAGCCGTGCGTTCGATAGTTGAACAGAGCGCGCAGTTAGGAATAGGCTACTTGACTCTTTTCGCCTTTTCCAGGGAGAACTGGCAGCGCCCAGGGAACGAAGTCACGGCACTGATGGAATTGCTGGACCTCTACCTCAAAAAAGAGCTTGCTATGCTGAGGGAGAACAACGTACGGCTCATTACTATCGGGCACAGCAACGACCTGCCTCCGGCTGTTCTGAAGACACTCAGGAGCGTTGAGATGGACACCCTGAGCAACGACGGCTTAACCCTCGTCCTTGCGTTGAGCTACAGCGGCAAGCAGGATATTGTGGATGCCGTCAGGCAGATCTCTGAAAAAGTCGCCTCTGGCAAGATCGCGCTCGAGGATGTGTGTGAGATCACTGTGGATGAACACCTGGCTACGAAGGGTATACCTGATCCCGACCTTCTAATACGCACAAGTGGCGAGATGAGAGTAAGCAATTTTCTCCTGTGGCAGACTGCATACACTGAATTTTATGTAACAGATAAATTCTGGCCGGATTTCTCAGCAGATGACCTGAAGGAGGCCATTGAAGAGTTCAGAAAGAGGGAACGTCGTTACGGCCTTACGTCTGAGCAGATGAAGGCCGGTGGAAAATGAAACGCATAGTTTCAGCCCTGATACTGGGCGGTGCTGTTGTGGTTACCGTTCTCTGGGCGCCAGCGGTTGTCGGCACATCACTTACGGCGGTCTTTTCGGTTATAGCGGTAGTTGAGCTCGCGCATCTTGTACGCGCAAGGGGTCAGGAACTCCCGGTCGCCTTTATATCTGTGTGCGCGGTAATAATGCTCATGGCCGCATGGCTGGGGGGTATGACCTGGCTGTTCTTTTCCCTGGCCGGCTCAATCGCCGTTCTCGTCTTTTTCCGGGTAGTTGCGGGTGAGGTAAGCGGTTCGCTTGCAGTGATCTCTTTTAGCGTATTTGCCCTGATCTATCCTTCCTGGCTGCTGGCCCACGTTCCCCTGATGCTTACTTCCACCGGTGTAAGAAGGGCCCTGCTGTTCGGGCTTGTGGTCATTTGGGCCTGCGATAGTACTGCCTTTTTCGTTGGTTCGTCCATGGGAAAAAGAAAACTCCTCGAATCTGTCAGCCCCAATAAAACGGTTGAAGGAGCTGTGGCAGGTATGCTTAGTGCCCCTGTGGTTGCGGTAGTCTTTTCAGCTTCGGGCTTTGTTGACTGGAGCATCGGTTTCGCCGTCATTATCGGACTGGTAACAGCTTTTCTGGGTCAGGTAGGCGATCTGGCTGAATCCATGCTGAAAAGAGATGCAGGGGTCAAAGACTCCGGGACGCTCATTCCCGGTCACGGGGGAGTGCTGGACCGGATCGATGGGCTTCTCTTTGCCATACCGGTCTTCTATTATATTATCCTGCATTTTGGCGGGGGCGGCAGATGAGCTCTGTTAAGCGGATCTCCATACTCGGGTCCACAGGATCTATTGGAAAAAATACACTGGACATTGTTGCGAGAAATCGGAACCAGTTTCAGGTAGTTTCTCTTGCTTCAAGATCGGACGTTGAGAGTATTGTTCGCCAGGCCAGGGAATATAAACCGAAATTAGTAGCCCTCTTTGACGAGGAGGCGGCCTGCGACGCCGAAAGTTCCCTCGCAGGCAGCGGTATCAGTGTTCTTTCAGGAACGGAGGGGATCCTTGAGGCTTCCACAATCCCTGAGGCGGATACTGTTGTTTCCGCTATTGTAGGCGCCGCGGGTGTTATGCCAACTTTCGCGGCAGTGGAAGCCGGCAAGGATGTGGCTCTTGCCAACAAGGAGGCTCTTGTGGCGGCGGGTTCCATTATTATAAACGAGGCCCAGCGGACAGGAGCCAGGATACTGCCAGTAGACAGCGAACATTCGGCCGTTTTCCAGGCGATCATGGGTCAGGACACAGATGGCGTAGAGAGGCTTATATTGACAGCTTCAGGCGGACCTTTTTTCGGAAAGGGCTTCGATATTCTGGACAGGGTGACTCCTGAGATGGCCCTTGACCACCCACGCTGGGAGATGGGGCCCAAAGTTACGGTGGATTCGGCTACAATGATGAATAAGGGTCTTGAGGTGATCGAGGCGCACTGGCTCTTCGGTGTTCCTGATGAGAGGATCGAGGTGGTTGTGCATCCACAGAGTATCGTCCACAGTATGGTGGAATTTATTGACGGATCGACCCTCGCGCAGATGGGCGTTGCCGATATGCGCCTGCCCATAGCCTTTGCCCTTGGATATCCTGACCGGATGTCTCTTCCCTTCGAACCCCTGGACCTTACTGCTGAAGGCAGATTGGAGTTTTTTAAGCCGGACCTTGAGTTCTTTCCCTGTCTTTCACTTGCCTATAAGGCTCTGAGGAGAGGGGGAGGCATCCCAGCGGTCATGAATGCGGCCAACGAAGTGGCAGTGGGGGCATTCCTTAACGGCCAGCTCCCGTTCACCGGTATTCCGCTGGTTGTTGCCCACGTTATGGAAACTGCGCCTGAGGTTCAGGATCGGAATCTTGCCGAGATCCTGCGTGGTGATAGTTGGGCAAGAAAGGCGGCAAATGATTATATTGCATCTCCAGGAGTCTGACTATAATCTTCATCAGACTCCTGGAGATAGTTTGTTGGAAAAGGAGAGCGGATGACATCGGTATTATCTTTCATAATTGTTCTGGGGGTGCTGGTTCTCGTGCATGAACTTGGGCATTTCCTGGTTGCGAAATTCTTCGGGGTTCGTGTAGAGAGGTTCTCTATCGGATATCCGCCGAAAATGTTCGGGTTCAGGCGAGGAGAGACCGAATACTGCGTGTCATGGATCCCTCTGGGCGGCTATGTGAAGATGTCCGGTGAGGAGCCGGGAGAAGAACTGGCTGACCCCGACGACCCCAGGATGTTCGGGAACCATTCACCCCTTCAAAGGGCGGGGATCATCATGGCTGGTCCGCTGATGAATCTCCTCCTGGCTTTCATCCTCATGCCCCTGGTCTTTATGATCGGTATGAACCTGCCCCGTTTCATGGAAGAGAAGGTTGAAGTGGGATGGATCGTGCCCGACAGCCCCGCCGATAGGGCCGGACTCCTCAAGGGTGATATAGTTCTGGGCGTAAATGACAAGGAGATCGGAACCTGGAGCGAATTCTTTGAATCAACAGCGAGCATGTACAACGGAGACACATCCATCGGGGTGATGAGAAACGGGAAGGAAGTATCCCTGTCATTTGATGCAGAGCAGCTCAAGGCAGGTGAAACGCTTGGATTCATGCCGCCGATGGAGCCCGTGGTGGGTTCCCTTGCGCCCGGGTTCCCCGCCGAGGATGCGGGTATACAGAAAGGTGACAGGGTCATATCCGTGGGCGGCCTCCCGGTAGGTGACTGGAACGAGATGGCCAGGATAATCCACAGCAGTCCCGGCAAACCCATAACGATCCAGGTTTACCGCGATGGAAAAACAATAGCTCTGGAGGTCGTACCAAGGCAGGATCCACAGTCTGGCAGGGGTCTTGTGGGAATCTCACCCGAAAACGAAACGGTGGTCCGCAAGTATCCTTTCGCTGAGGCCGTTATGATGGGCTTCAAGAGGAACGTGCAGCTCCTCGACCTGACATTCGCATTTATAGTAGATCTCCTTACTTTCAAGGCATCGATCAAGATGCTGGGCGGGCCGATAATGATTTTCCAGGTTACCAGTGAAGCGGCACGTACAGGTATCGCGGAATTCATCGCCTTTATGGCCTTTCTTAGCCTCCAGCTGGGTATCCTGAACCTCTTTCCCATCCCTGTACTGGACGGCGGTCATATAGTGTTCCTGGGAATAGAGGGGATCATCGGCCGCCCGCTGGAGCCCCGATACAGGGAGATGGCTCAACGCGTTGGATTCCTCCTGCTGATCCTTCTCATCCTCATCGTTTCCTACAACGATATAGCCAGGGTCCTGACCCAGAGGTGAGTCCGGTGTCCGGTATGGTCGTTGCTCCCAGAAGGCCGACCCGGCGTATAAATGTGGGAGATGTGCCGGTGGGACAGGATGCACCTGTTTCCATTCAATCAATGACCAATACACCCACCTCTGATG
>QIFJ01000241.1 GCA_003229755.1 Pseudomonadota bacterium | reverse complement strand
TAAAGCCTTCTGCATGTCGAGCCACTGGCCAATAAGCTTATCTACCGCCTCTCTGGGAACCAGGTATTCAGGTGGATATTTCTTGTTCATCGCAATAATTACCCCGTCCCTGGCATTCTGAACACGTTCCTGCCTGTACCTTTCCTTGAGTGATTCATATGCCTCGTTGAATGGAGGTAGTTCACCTCTGGATTTTGCTAAAACTCTGTAAACACTCACAGAACTTTCTTGTGAAACGGGGCGTGTCACTTCACCGGCAGGTGTCTTTTCGATCGCAATAAGGGTCTCTTCATCGAAGTCAGCATCAGAGAAAGTCCCGGCAATCTGTTCAGCTCTCCCTGGCAGTGAGATATTATTGATTATATTCTGAATAGACCTTCCCGAAGACAGAAGATCTGAAATTTTTTCTGCCATATCTTCGTCCAGCCCTGTTATCCCCTCTATACTATAGGCTCCACCGGCTCCACTCTGGCCTGCGGATTCGAGGTAGAATCTGTAAAGTTCCTTATCCGTGGGCTCCCTGCCCTCCGATAGCCTGGCCAGAAGGGTGCTTGCCAGGGAGTATTTACGCACCCTCTCCATGTTCTCTTTAACATCATCATTATCCTTCATGCCCTGGGCCACTGCCTCCTGAGAAAGGGCAAGGCCGGTTTGCATCTTAAAAAGCACTCGTTTCCATGCATCATGATCCCTGTCCCCGGGTCGATCAACGGATGCCATGAGATACGTGGTGTAGCCGGAAAGAAAGTTCAGCGTGATGTCGAATTCCCCTACACCTGCTACAATTATATCTTTCGTACCGTTATTAAAGGCCTGTTCGAGGTTTTCATCCATGATCTTCAGCGGGAACTTCTCTCTAACCTGGACAAGGTACGATTCCATCAACCCAATCCTTAATTCCGCCTCCTTTCTTCTGCGGATGGCGGTGAGTTCCTTTTCGTTGAGCGGGCGTTTCTCTACAACCCTGAAAACCGTATAGCCCATGGGTGTGGCAAGAATTGCTGAAAGTTCACCTTCCTCCACATCCACCATACGCTTCAGGATCTCATCTCCATACAGATTTCCCATTCCCATAACCTGGATGTTTTTTAAAACACCACCATTTGGTGCTGCGGGGTCGATACTGTACTTTCCGGCCAGTTCCGCAAAGTCCTGACCATCTGCCACGCGATTCTTAAGGTCCTGGGCGGCAGCCAGGCTCTGGACAGTTATCTGGTGAAGCTTAAAAGCATGGGCATTGGGAGGAGAGAAGGCATCCAGGACCTCTTTTTCCACCTTGATCTCCCTGAACTTCCTCTCCATGAAAAAATCCCCCAACCAGAAGTTAGAAAGAATCTCCCACTTGAACCATATGTCGGGATCAACATCCAGTTTCCTCTCAACAGCTTCCAGGTAGAGGTAGTTGCGGGACATGGCCATACTGAGGACGGACTTTGCTACCTTTTCGTAGGTGTCCTCGGTAGTGGGTTTAGCAAAGAGGTCCATGAAAGCGTCGCGAAGCTCTTGCTTGGTGATTTGAGCCTTCCCGGTCCGGAGGACCGCTTCTCCCGGCAGTGCCTTGGAAAGCTCCGCTATCGTGATATCGAGATCGTCACCCGTTAAAGGCTTTTCTACCTGAAGTACCGGTTTTTCACAGGACACTATGGTTACCAGGAGGACGGTGATTGAGGTTGCAAACAAAACGGCTTTTAAGGAATTCCGCATCCTGGACATTGATGGATCCTCCAAAGTTAGGATAATAGTACTCGTTATCTGCACAAAATAAAGGGGGTGAAGATGGTGTCATCAACACCCCGATCGTTCAGATACATCTTCTGCCAGCGTTTGACCGCTGCTTCTCCAGTGATATCAATGGGGGGGGCTCACCCAGCCCCCCCCGCCGTATTGTGGTTCATGTAACAGTGATAGCATAGCTTTTTTATAGGCAACAGAGCTATTTTGTGTGGCACGCGTTGCACAGGACCTGCTCGTTTATATAGGTCGATAAGTCTACGCGAGCAGCCTGTTCGAGGATGTAGTGGTTTGTGGTGTAAGTGGTGTTCCAGGCCATCGCAGCGTTGTGGGCCCTGTGGCAGGACTCACAGTTGATCCCCTTGCCGGTTGCGCCACCGCCAGTGTTGTCTCCAACAACCGTAACACCGTTGTCCAGCGCCGAAGCATTACCCCAGATCTCTGCTGAAACATCTGTGGTGTACGTCGGCTGAACCGGATGTGTCGTACCGATGCCGGGAGCTGAGCCGTGACAAGCGGAGCACAGGGAATCATTGGCAGCCGCACCATCTGTTGTCAGGTTACCGGAAGGCGTAAGCAACAGGCCTACAGCATCCAGCGTGGTGGCCTCGTTGTCGGTGTCACCCACGCCGTTGTCGGCAGTCTGTACAGGATAGGTGTCCGTCAGGAGGAGGTGACAGGAGGTGCAAATGAGCTCCGCGTCGGTACCACCGTCCTGGCCGTAGGCTACTGGAGCAGCACCCGCTACAGGCGTTACTGAGTCTTTAGTAGTATTGTTACCCCACTGCCAGGCAGTGTTGGTAACCGTGCCGAGGAAGTGTGTCCCTGTCTCGTTGTAGGTGTCTCCGTCACGGTCGGTCTGCCTTGCCGCATCCACGTACTGCGATGGGTTCAGGCCGTGACAATCTATACACATCGTGGCCTCGGCGATCTCCCCGACTACGCCGGGGAAGGGATTCACGTTATTATGAGCGGTGCTGTAGTGGCACGTGGAACAGCTCATTACGCCGTCAGCAGCAGAAGGTCCGAAGCGATAGGCCGTGCCGCTGGCAGCCCAATTGGAAGTTGCCCCGAGCTGAGTATCGTCCCTCGTTACGGCGTCCCAGGTAATACCGGTCCCGATCAAGGGTGGAGTATTGGCCCCGTCGTCTCGCAATTCAGTCCCATAAGTTACATCAATACCGGATGGGTGATGGTCGGGCTTGGTGCTGGACGCATCGTGACAGTCCTCACAGTATACTCTCTGGAGGGCGTACTCATCAGCCGGCACAGCCTGCTCGCTCAGCCTGGCAAAATGCATGTCATGGCAGGACTGGCAGACGAGGGTGGCGTCCGTACCGAAAGCTCCGGGGAACTTGGCGCCGTAGGTTGCAACAACTCCACTATCGATGCTGATGCCCCAGGGCTCCTGTGACTGATATGGATGGGAGTAACTAGCCAGAGCACCGGGACCAGCGGCCGGTTCAGTGGTAATGTCGTGACAACCTGCGCAGATACCGGCTATGGAACCAACCGCGGGTGTGTTGTCCAGTACCAGCAGGGAGTTATATGCCCATCCCGCGGGCACTGCAGCCACGCTGACCGATCCCAGGCCGTCGCCCACCGCGTAGGATGCCTCGTCCAGCTCGTTGGAGTGGACCATATGGCACGTGCCGCAGTTTATAGCGCCTGAGGAACCGGCTACGAACTTACCGCCCGCATTCCAGTGATCTGTATCGTTACCGGCAGTAATGGAGGTGATCTGAACCGCCAGGCTGGGATATGTGCTGTTGAAGCGGTTGCTGAAGACTCCTAATCCTCCTCCGTACTCATAGAGGTTGGAGTTACCGGCAACATCGGCGAGAAGTGTGTTGGCACTGTCAGCGGGATGATTCTGCCTGGTGGGTGCACTTCCCTGGTCCTGCGTGTTAACGTCGGCCCTGTTGATGTGGCAGTCGTTACACAGTGTGAGCAGATCACCTTCGACTACAGTCTCCTTAATAGCGTTATCCCTCATGAAAGGCCTTGTGGCGTTATCGTGGGGGTTGTGACAGCTCTGGCACCCGATCTGGTTTGTAGTGGTATTATATCCGAAAATATTACCACCACCTAATGCCGCATCAGGATCGCCACCGGTGATGTCTCCCCACCCGGTGGTGGTGATCAATTGATCAGCATCTCGTCCATGTGCACCGTCAACAACCCTCTGGAAGGGAACGATCTGCTGTGCGCCCCCATAAGTAGCAGAGCCATGGCAATCCCAGCATAATACTGCCACAGGATCAGCTTCCCAGGCTGATCCGCCACCTGTAACAGCTCCCAGGCCGCTGGGAAAGAGGCCCGCCCCTGCCGCGCCGTGGGGGACGTGGCAGAAGGAGCATGCGCCCTGCTGGGCGAGGGCGCCTGAAAGCCCATCGTGGGCCACGACGTTGTGGTTACCGTCGGTCAGCGCCGCCATTGCTCCTGCTGCCATCATCACCACGAAGGCTGCAGCAAGAAGTGTTATAGTGAGTTTCTTCATTGCTTTTCTCCTTAATGGAAGGCTCAAATATCAGTTAACAATACTCCTGGCTTGCCTGTTAGTCACAGGCAGTTCCAGACTTTACAAGGAGTCCTGGAATTCCGGGCTATCAAATGGTATGTACACCTCCCTTCCCTTTCGTATTCTTTGATTAACTCTTAACCTGACCTGGATAAAATAATTCCTCATCAGAATTTATATAACTACTTGCTCTCCGGCAGTTTTACTGGATCAGCCTTGTCCCATTGGAGGTTGTAATAAGCTAATGTCTTTGACATGGACTCCACCACGATCATATTCTTTTCATCATCTGTTACAAGAACCGCCATAGGAGTCAGAGTCTCCAGGTTGCCCTTTTTATCGGGGGTGGTGATCACGTAGACAGGTATCCAGCCGAACCCCTCGTGTTTCTGGAAGACCTGGATATTGCCGGCCCTTCCGTCGGTGGCATAGAGGTTGTCCTTACTGTCAATAAACAGACCCTTTACTGATGTGAATGTACCGAAGATGGTTCCCGGCCCCCCTATCTGGGTTTTTTCCTCTTTATCCAGATCCATATGCAGGATGTGGTTAAGTGCAGTTGAAAAGATATCCCCTTTGGAGTCCCGGACTATGGACATGGGCTTGCTGATGGCCCACTTGGGGTTGTTGCTGACCTCTTCGTCCTCCCAGAAAAGCGTCTCTATGAATTCGCCGTCAGAGTCAAGGCGCAAAAGACGGTTGTTGTCCAGGTCGCCCACCAGGATGTCACCATCCCTGGTCAATACCACATCGCTGGGTCTGGTTGGTCCCTTCTTCTGAATCGTCACAACCTTGCCCTTGGTGTTTACACTGAAATAGAAAAGGGTTCCTTCTTCTCCTCTGGGACCATCAGGCGGGGCTGGCAGGTTATATTTTTCCACAACTGACCCGGGAAGCTCCTCCGTCCCACCATCGGGATCAACCACCCAGAGCTGGCCGGAGGGAGCGTGGTTCACGTAAATAAGCTCACAATCCTCAGACCACGTCAGCCCCATGAAGTTTTTGTCGTTGAGAAGGATCCGATCAGTTTCCCAGAGTGCCTCAGGTTCAGTAACATCTTTTATGATGTAAAGATTGTAGGCTGAAAGAGCCATCCTGTTATCACACAGGGCCGCATCAGTTGGGTACTGGTCAAGTTCCGCCCGGTAGTCCAGCTCGGCAGGAAGCATCTGAAGATTATATTCCACCTTCTTCCTGACCTTGTCCGCAGCTTTCGGCACCAACAGGGCTATGTCGAGGATAGCTGAAAATTCTGAGAACTTGCCGGAGGAGTCCTTGGACTTGACCGCATACTGGTAGTCAATACCTTTGTTGGCCTGCGTGTCCTCGTAACGCGTCTCGGTAACCGACGCGATCATCTTCCAATTTGAATCCCCCTTTTTTCGACGAAAGACATCGTATATGACAGCGCCCTCGGCTGCTTTCCATCGTATGGGAACCCGATCCACATCGGGTCGGGCAACCAGGTTGGACGGTGGTTCGATCATAATTATTCTAACGACACCGGCACTGGACGGTGGGCTTTCTGCACCTGAGGCGTCCACTGCGCTAACCTGATATTTGAACTCACCCCCTAAAGTAGGAGCCGGGACGATGTGCTGTATTGCTGTAACAGCAGCGATTTTCTTTCCGTTGAGGTAGATGTTGTATTTGGTCGCTCCCGGCACAGGAGCCCACATCA
>QIFJ01000031.1 GCA_003229755.1 Pseudomonadota bacterium | reverse complement strand
CTTTTTTCGAAGGTTGTTGTACAAAAGGTAAGAAGGCAGGACCTGACCCCAAATCCGGAGGATTTTATTATCTGTTTACCAGATAAATACCGGCAGCCACACCCAAAAGTCCAATTAGAAGGGTTGCTGGCAGAGGCTCACCGAGAAGCACGCCCCCTGCGACAACCCCCATTACCGGCGCGAAAAAGGCAAAAGCTGACAGACGGCTCACGCTGAACCGGTGAACCAGAACGAACCACATCAGATAACTAGCCGCGGCGACTATCACGCTCTGATAAAAAAGGGACATAACGGTAATCATCCCGAAATCCCTTATTGGGGCAGGTTCCAGAATACGTGCGGCAGGCCACAACAGAAGGGCCGAAAAGAACAGCTGATAGTGGAGTGTCTGGATGGGTTCTATCTCTCCTGCCAGGTGCTTTTTTATCACCAGTGTCGTCAGAGCCCATGCGATACCGCCTCCCAGGGCCAGAAGGTCGCCCTTCAGTGTGACGGGATCAAAAACAATGGTGTGCTGAATCAGGACCGCAGCAGTGCCAAAGAAGGCCAGAGCGAGGCCTGCCGACTTCATCCAGGTAAGCCTGTCATCAGGCAGGTAAAAATGGGCGCCCAGCGCCACAAAGAAGGGAGATGTGTAGAGGAGTACTATTCCTCGTGAGGCGGATGTATAGCTAAGGCCCGCGTAAAGGAGGAGGAACTCAAGACCGAACAGGGCTCCTGCCCAGACTCCCCAGACAAGGGGCGCACCCCTGTGAAAGAAGCGTATCTTTCGAAAATACATCCATATTATGATGATGACCGAAGCTGCTGTTGACCTGAAAGCGGCTGCCGTAACGGGTGCCAGCCCCTGGTTTGAGATCTTTATCGCCACCATGTTGACCCCCCATATCGAACTCAGCACGAGGAGGACTCCCATGGCACCTATTGTGAGTTTGTCTCTGGTCATAATGTTGGTGTTAGTTGAAAGTTGAAAGTTGAAAGTTGAAAGCCACAAACAACAACCAACGACTAACAACTTTTACCAGAAGCAGATCTTCGAATGAAGTGGGCATCATTTTAGAGAAGAAAAATAGTCATCCAGGATGGATCGATGATCAAAGGCAAGATCATCCGGCAGATTGTCTCTGGTAAATACCCTGGCTTCAGCGGCATCGTCCTGCCCAACGGGAGTGCCAGAGGCTCTGGCAACGAATACTGTCGATACTGTGTGAAACCTTGGATCCCGGTCCGGGTCGGAGTAAACTCCCAGGAGCCGCGCAAGCTCAACATCAAGCCCTGTCTCTTCCTTTGCCTCACGGACCGCAGCTTCTTCCACCGACTCACCATAATCCACAAATCCCCCCGGTATGGCCCAACCGTGGGGCGGATTTTTCCTCTTGATCAGGACGATCCCCGCATCATCCACTTCGATTATGATATCCACAGTGGGAAAGGGGTTCCGGAATTCGGTCTTGCTATCCATTGGGGACCACGTTGGGTATGAAGATCTGGTGGATCAGAGCGATGACGGCGAAAACGACAAAGGACAGGATCAGGACCACCACAAAAGGCACACCGCGCCTGAAGAGGAAAAGAGCGGTAATAAAGAAAAAGATCGTAGGTATGATCGCGAAAAGGACTGATCTGGTGAATGTCACAACAAGTTGATAATCACCGGTGTCTACGTACAGCCAGATCAGGACGAGCAAAGTAGTCAGGGGCATGGCGGCGATCAGACCGCCCGTAGAGGGAAATCTCCTGGCGAGCTCGCTCACCCCGGCGATTATAAGCGCCGAGATGACCGTTTTTACGAGAAAGTAGGGCATTGGGGACATGGTATCATTCGCTCCAGAAGTCTAAAAGTACAACGTCCTTGCCCCGGTGATCATTTTTAAAGGCTCGGACCTGGCCTTTCCAATTTAGAAACGCTCAGATATTATCACATTACCCGACCCGTGGTCAGGTAACAAACTGGCACCTTGATATTATCGGGTAACGGGATGTAGAATGGACCCGGCTCAGGGACACAAAAGCGATTTTTCACGAGGGGATCACAAATAGAGGGGTAATATGACAGTTTTTAAGAACAAACCGCGGATTTTCTTTCTAATCCCCATCGTTTTGACATTAATTGTTTCATCAACCGCCCCTGCTGATTCACGTCTGCCCGACAGCAAGAGCGGAAACTACAGCATGGTCATCCAGTGGTCGGGCGGAATTGGGGAGGGTTTCACGCTGGTTCAGGTACGCTGGGGTGATCACCACAATTACGAAAGACTCGTCCTTGAGTTCCACCCCGTTCGGGGTCTCGAGGGTATCAGCGAGTGGCCCCGGATGGAAATCTCTTCCGAAGAATATCCCGCCAGGATACTAATATCAGTCTCAGGTGTAGTGGGCGGAACGAAGAATCTTTTCACCGGTCCGGATCCTTTCCGTAAAAGCAGATTTATTTCCAGCCTGAACATCTACGGCGCCTGCGACGATCTGTTGCTGGACCTTGTACCCTCCATGCCCATTGTCTACGATATCTTCTCCCTTCGGAATCCTACCCGGCTGGTTATCGACATGAAAAGGAGCAGGGCCATTCCCCCCGATGCGGAGCGGTACTCTCTCAGGACATTACCTCTCCACGGCGATCAGCAGTGCTTCTTTTTAAAGGAGACCTCCAAACAGGGGATCGATGGACGCCTCCTGACAGATGTATCCGGCCAGGTCATCGGTGAGGTTGGATTGTACGAAGATCTGGAGGAAGCCTTTTCAGTACGGGACAGCATGGTTGATCTGAAGAAGCGTTTTTCGCTAATCGTCAAAACCAGGGGACCGTTGGATACACCAGCTGAATTTTAGTGAACAGAAGGTTAAAAGTTAAAAGTTGAAGGTTGAAAGTTCTGCATCAAAATCATAAAAAGTTCTGCATCAAAATCATAAAAAATATCTCTAATGAATTTATTATATCCAGCTGTCAGCAATACGGTTTTCAGTGATTTACTGACCATTTTCTATTAACTTTCAACTTTCAACCTTCAACTTTCAACTATATATCCTACGGGGTTATTTCCAGAAATGTGTTTATTGAGTAGTACCTTTCCGATAGTTCTGGCGGCTTTTTACTGCTGGCTTTCGATACATGGACAAGATACCGGATCCCGAATTTCTCCGCTGCTTCAAGCACATCAATAGTATCCTCGGCAAGCAGAGTATTCCGTCGATCAAACTGGATCAACTGCTGAAGTCTATCCCAGCTCTCTGGCCGCTCCTTTGGCGCTCCAAGGTCCTGGGAGGTGATCATGGCGTCGAACTTTCCCGCGAGGAGGGTCTTTTCCATCTTCAGGTCCAGGGTCTTGCTGTGAGCATTGGTAACCAGGTAAACCCTCTTGCCGATCTCCCTTATCCTGTCAAGAAAAGGTATCACAAATGGATGAACTGATATCAGATGATCCACCTGCCTTTTGAGCTTCAGGATATCGAGACCCAGCTCGTCGGACCAGAAATCCAGATCCGTCCAGTTAAGGGTTCCCTCATGGGTCTTGTAGTGTTTAAGGAGCTTTCCCCTGGCATCTTCCACACTGATACCGTTATTTGCCGCGTATTGCTGCGGGACATACTCCTCCCAGAAATGATCATCAAAATGCTTATCCAGCAGTGTCCCGTCCATGTCCAGCAGGACGACGTCAATCTCTTCCCAGATCGGGACGGCGCCAATAATATCCATGTCGCTCTGTCTAATCCCTCACTCTTGAGGCCTGTGGGATAATACCCAGATAGCCGGCCAGCGCCCACAGGGTCCCGAGAGCCAGCAAAACCGCTCCTGTGATAACCAGCCAGACGCCCGGATCATAGTTAACCCTGTACCTGCCAATGGCAGCATCCCTCAATTGACCGAGAGTTACAGTGGTGCCGCCTAACGAAACCGGTCTCTTGTTTCCGGGCGCGGAAGATATGTAGCCTGTGTCTATAACAGTTCCCTCTGTGTCCCTTACCACCAGGAACAGCCCTGGTCCGATGAGGTTGCCCCTTGACTGCCCCACCTGGACGATATCCTCAAGGATCAGTTTTCTGCCGCCGGCGAGTTCAACCGCGGTACCCCTCTCCATGTACCTGGCCCCGGCCTCCGAAGTTCCCACTACCCCTCCGGTGATGAAGTACCCGTAATCATCAGGTGGATAAACAACGGTATTTCCAGAAATAAGTGGATGGTTCAGCCTTATCCTGCCCACAGCAGACACACCGTCACCACCAGTAAGGGATATTTCGCTAAGTGTATCGAGGGAACTGCCGTCGGGCGACCTGACCACCTCCAGGCTCTGGAGACTGAGAGCAAGGTCCATCATGGGCACTTTGCTTGTTCCCCCTTCAATTACGTCAACACGTGTCCTCTGGCCGAACGCGCTGCCCAGCACGAACCCCGCAAATATTAACAGGAAGCCAAGGTGAACAAGTACCTCACCGATGCCTTTGAACCTCCTCCTCTTCCTGAAAAACCAGTTCACCGTGCACAGGAGAAGGCTTACTATCATAAGATATGTCAACACCACCAGAATGTAGAGCCACAGCGACTGCGGCAGTGACTCGGGGGCGACTTCTCTGAGCCAGACATTAAAGGGAACAGAGTCCATCTTCATGTGGAACATGGGATCGTTAAAGTACGCGGCAATAGAACCCAGCCCCAGATTCAGACTCCAGAGAAAACTGATCACGACAAAGGTAACCGGAGAGGTCAGTGTACCCCACACAATGTTTACAGTTCTTGTGAACCCTTCCGGTCCGCTTCTTTTCTGTTCCTGGTAGCTCATTGAAGTAACGCTGCCTTTTAAAGGAGGGGGTGGGAAGTTTTAAAGAGAAGTCCCAGCCCCAGATATGTGAACAGAACCAGTATGAAACCGACAATCGCAAGGACGTCCAGGGGCCATCCCTCCCACGTCTGCCTGTTCCTCACATGAAGAACACCTGAGTAATAGAACCACAGTATCCAGGACCAGATGCCCTTGATCCGCCAGGACCAGTAAGATCCCCAGGCAAGATATGCCCAGAGGCTTCCAGCGATCATGGTCCAGGTAAAGAGGATGTACCCGATGTAAAGACTCTCATCGAGCATCCTCCTCGTACTTCCATCGAAAGATATTTCTATGCCCGCCAGCCTGTAGCATCCCAGTATGGCTCCCACACTGAACAGGCCGTACGCGGCAAAGGAGGTCGCGATGTGGATAAAAAAGAGGGGCGTATCGATAGTGGGAGTGAGAGGCGCCACTGCCCTTGGCCCCTTCATGGCCAGGATTAATGAAAGAACCGCAAGAAGCATGGAGGCCGGCAGAAGCTTGCTGGCACCGTACCTCATGTAAAAGTACAAGGTGAGGGCCACCACCCAGAAAGTCAGAAAATGCTGGGTCTCGAAAAGTCCGGTAACCGGCAGATGTCCGCCGGCTCCCCACCTGAGCAGGAGCTGAGCCGCCTGAAAGCCCAGGCCAAGGGCTGCTATCCACGCGGCTGTGCTTTCAGAAAGCCTGCTTGAGACCCGCGACAGGAACCAGGCCGCCAGTGACAGTATGTAACAGGTAAGTGCAGCTAAGTGAAGAATGTTCCAAAGATCGTTCATATTTACTCTCATATCCCGCTTCGGCAGAACTGTGCTTCTACCACAATATGTATTGTTTGTTCAATGCATAACATTGACAACATGTCTTTTAATTTGTCGATCGGTGATAAATGTTTCGCAACAAATGCGATTTGCCGATAGAATAAACAGCTCTTCCAGCGATCCGGTTCCTGAATTCGATCTCTGAATGGAGTTCCGTACGATGGACGAAAACCTGTTCAAAATAATCGGTGCCATTATCCTGACAGCAGGTTACATAGGCATATTCTTTATCGAGACGGCGGTTCCGCTCAGACAACGCAAAAGGCCCCTGGCTGGCCGCCTCGGAACCAACGCAGGCCTCACGTTTCTGACATTCCTTACGGGTGCGATGATCGTCGGGCCTGCATCACTTGCAACATCCCTCTGGTCCTCGAAAAGCTCCATCGGACTGCTCTATGCGGTCCCTCTGCCCGCCTGGCTCAGGTTTGCGGCGGCTTTCATGCTCATGGATCTTACCTTTTACTATTGGCACAGGATAAACCATACCATACACCTGCTGTGGCGTTTCCACAGCGTCCACCACATAGATCCTGACCTTGATGTTACAACGTCGTTCAGGTTCCACTTCGGGGAGATACTGTATTCCACGGTTTTCCGTGTAGTCCAGATAACCGTTATCGGCGTAGGGCCGGTCACATACCTGGTCTTTGAACTTTTCTTTCAGGCCGCTACGATGTTCCACCACAGCAACATCCACTTGCCCATACAGCTCGAGAGGCGTCTCAACCGCGTGATAGTAACACCCAGGATGCATGGTATTCATCACTCCGTAGTTCGCAGTGAACTTAACTCAAACTACTCGGTGATCTTCCGCTGGTGGGACGCCATCAACGGAAGTCTGTTGCTCAACGTCCCCCAGTCTGCTATCAACATCGGAGTAGGCAGATACCAGAATACCGATGACAACGGCTTTTTTAAGCTCCTGGCTCTGCCCTTCAGGTCTTTTTCCAGGGAGCGCACGGCAAACAGGCCTCGATTCGGGGTTTCCGGTAGAAGGATCCTTGCTGAATAATCAAGTTATTGGTTGTTATTGGTTAGTTTATAGTTAACGTTGATGACTTTTTGCGAAGTCATCAACGTTGAACGGAAGAAATAAAACAGATGTCTGATAAAAAAAAACAGAAACCGAACAGACTTATAAAAGAAAAGAGCCCTTACCTTCGTCAGCACGCCTATAATCCGGTGGACTGGCATCCCTGGTCCGCGCAGGCCTTCCTGAAAGCAACCTCCCAGGACAGGCCGATCTTCCTGTCTATCGGCTACTCTACCTGTCACTGGTGCCATATCATGAAAAGGGAATCGTTCTGCGACCCCGAGGTTGCGGAACTTATGAACGAGACCTTTGTAAACATCAAGGTAGACAGGGAAGAGCGCCCAGACCTTGACAATATTTATCTGGCTGTTTGCCAGACGTTAACCGGGAGCGCTGGATGGCCCCTGACGATCATAATGACGCCGGACAAGAAACCTTTCTTCGCGGGTACCTACTTTCCCAAAGACTCCCGGTACGGGAGGATGGGTATGACCCAGCTCATCCCCCATGTTCAGGATATCTGGAAGAACAGGAAGAGAAAGGCCCTCACGGCCGCCGACCAGGTCATGACCGCTCTTGCCGAATCCTTGCCGAAACCGGGCAGTACACCGGGCCACAGGATAATTAACGATACTTATGAGGCCCTTGTTTTTCAGTACGACGGAAGGTCCGGCGGTTTTGGCAGCGCACCAAAGTTTCCCAACCCCTGCAATCTTCTCTTTCTCTTGAGATACTGGAAATACACCGGAAAGGGCTTAGCCCTGGAAATGGTTGAAAAGACCCTTCAAACCATGAGGAACGGCGGCATATATGACCAGATAGGATCAGGTTTTCACAGATATTCTACCGATGATCGGTGGCTGGTTCCCCACTTCGAAAAGATGCTCTACGACCAGGCTATGATGGCAATCGTCTTTATTGAAGCCTACCAGGCTACCGGAAAGGAAGAGTATGAGGCGACCGCCAGGGAGATATTCACCTACACCCTCAGGGATATGCAGGATGAGGGTGGAGCATTCTACTCCGCAGAAGATGCCGAAAGCGATGGGGTTGAAGGAAAGTTCTATACCTGGACTACCTTCGAGATCGATTCAATTTTGTCAGCATCAGAAGCGGAGGTTTTCAAAAAAGTGTATGGTATAAAAGAAAAGGGTAATTACGTATCTGAAGCGGGCGAGGAAACCAGGGGTAATATCCCTCACAGGACCGGTAGACCCCGCGACAAAGCGTCCGCCCTGGGCATATCAGCAGATGAGCTTGCAACCATCCTTGATGGAGCTAACGAAAAACTCTTTACGGCAAGGGGAAAAAGGTCACGCCCCCACAGGGATGACAAGATCCTCACCGACTGGAATGGGCTGATGATAGTCGCTCTGGCAAAGGCCGCTGCCGCCTTCGACGATGTCCATCTGGTGAAGGCCGCCGAGAAGACCGCCAGCTATCTCCTGAAGACCATGAAAAAATCCGGGAGAAAACTGATGCACCGTCACAGGGATGGCGAAACTGCTGTTGAAGGGTATCTGGACGATTACGCATACCTTGCCTGGGGATTTCTGGAACTTTACGAAGCAACTTTCAAGGTCAGATACCTGAAAGCGGCATTAGCCATCAACGAGGACATGCACTGCCTCTTCTGGGATAATGAGAGCGGTGGGTATTTTTTCACCCCCTCTGGTGCCGAGCCCCTGCCGATCAGACAGAAACTCATATCGGACTTTTCCGTTCCCTCGGGGAATTCCATCGCCGCGATGAATAATCTTCGCATCGGCCGGATAACAGCTGATCCCAGGATGGAGGAAAGAGTAGCAGCTATCAGCAGAGCTTTTTCTGATCAGATAACGCAGACACCAGTCTCTACCACATTCATGGCCACCGTCTATCTCCAGGCCCACAGTCCTTCTCTTCAAGCCATTGTGGTGGGCGATCCGGAAAACGAGAAGACCACAGAGATGCTAAGTGCCCTTCGGAAGTCCTATTTTCCACAAATGGTCAAAGCCTTTATTCCATCTAACAAAAGGAGTACTGAGCTTTTGAAGCTGGTTCCATACGCGAAGGAATTAAGGCCATTCGAAAATGAGACAACCGTCTTTATCTGCATAGACTTCTTATGCCGCAATCCCACTACCAGTATCAGGTCGATGCTGGACATCCTCAAGGAAATTGAAGAGGAATACCGGCGGTGATACC
>QIFJ01000317.1 GCA_003229755.1 Pseudomonadota bacterium | reverse complement strand
GGTACGTTTACTGCCGAGGGGTTTACACTTTCGTACACATACGCAGCAGCTGTCGCCGCGACCACTTTAACCGTTTCACAGGAATTGAAACTACCCTATGGGCCTGCCACATTTACTTTCAACAAGAACAACCTTACTGTGATCTTCTTCCCGACACTTCTTGGAGGAGCAGGCATCAATTTCCCGGGCATACCGGCTGGAGCGCACACATATATCGCTCCTGTCTGTGAGGATGGTGATCTGTGTCCGTAGTCAATTAGTATAGGGAGCGGACTCATGCATGAAGTGACATGACAGGCGGGTGGGAGTGTTTGTGTAATGGAGTATGGGGGTTACTAGAAACAAGAAACTAGAAACCAGGAACTGTCACACCAAAGGCCTTTGGATAAGAAAAGGGGTTCGCCAATGGCGAGCCCCTTTTCGGCTAAGTATGTCTTTGGTGTGACTCTACACTTCATCTCCATCCCAAGCTCCGTGATGCTTCTTAGCCCACGCCTTGGTAACCGTACCCTTATACATGCCTCTCCAGGTACCGGGGCTGGCCGCGGTACCAAGATACACATGAAGAAGTATCAACAGCATAAAGAGGATGAACACGAAGTTATGCAGGAAGTACATCCACTGCTGAATACCGCGTCCCAGCAAATCGGGGAACCACATGAAAATACCGGTCAGTCCCATGATCACACCGAAACTGAACACGATAAAGCCGAGAAGCTTCTGGCCTGCATTCAACTTCCCTGACGGAGGACTCTCGTAATCGTGGTTCATGTAGGATGAAATCACATCCCCGAGGGAATCCTCACCTGCTGCTGTGAAGTCCTTGAACCACTGGAAGAAGATCAGGAATGTCGTTGCGATGAACACCAGACCGGCGTAGTGATGAATAACTCTGGACATATCCACACCGCCGAAAATGGATGTCAGGCCGAAGAACGTTTGGCTGTAGAGTCCCAGACCGGTGAGAGTCAGAACTATGAATGTGCACATGTTGGTCCAGTGTACCAACCGCTCCTTCGAGGAGAACCGCTTAACGAGGTGATGAGACATCGCTGCCACCTCCTCCCTGATAGGGTGATGAGCTCGGAGTGTCATCCCCTTCTTCAACTTCCTTGGGACCAACAGTCACAAGGTGGGTTATCACTGCCAGTACACCGAGAACAAATGCTACAACACCCACCGGTTTCATGACAGTCCGCCACAGATAGGCGGGAGTCGGTATGGCAGGCTTGGCCGGCAGACCATAAGCGTCGGGATTATCCTCCAGCAGAAATACAACATTGGTGCTGAGGGCATCGCCATCATAAACTGTCATCCCAGCCTTCCTGGCCCTGGCTGAAACATCCGGCAGATCGGCCTTCTCGGCAAAGGTCAGAGCACCCGTAGGGCAGGTCTTGGTACAGGCCGGGGCCATTCCCATTCCCTGCCTGTCGGCGCACATGGTGCACTTGAAGGCCCTGTTCTTACCGAACCCTTCCTTGTTGGCGCTGTCAAACCGTGGAATATCGAAGGGGCACCCAAACACGCAGTACTTGCAGCCTGTGCAGAGGTTCTGATCGATGATCACCGCTCCGTTGGAATCACGGGTGATGGCACCAGGTACAGGACAGACCATTTCACAACCGGCATCGGTGCAGTGCATGCATCTGTCCTGACCGAACAGCCATCTGACATCTCCGCCAGCTTCCTTCTCGTTGAAGCGAATTTTCACATAGGTGTTGTACCCCAGGTCCGGGGGGTTCTCGTAGCCGCCGCGGTTCACTGTGAGAACCGCTGATAAATTATTCCACTGCTTGCAGGCTGTCTGGCAGCCACGGCAGGCAATGCATTCGGAAGTATCAACAATAATCATTTTTTTAGCCACTCAAATCACCCCCTTCCTAAGCTTTCCTGACGTTGACCATAAAGGCCTTCGTCTCTGGGATCATAGTGTTCGCGTCACCAACGGTGGGCGTCAGCAGGTTGGACGAATCTCCGAAGGTCGGGTTTGTGTAAGGTTTGTTATTGGCTTTTATCCCTTCCTTCGTGGTAGTCCAGCCGAAACACCACGGCAGCCCGACCTGATGCACAGTATTTCCGGCGATCTTGAAAGGCTTGAACCTCCTGGTGACAATGGCAACAGCATCGACCTTTTCACGGGCCGAGGAGACGACAACCTTGTCCCCGTTCTTGATACCCTTTTCCCTGGCCAGCTCCTCACTTATCTCACAGAAGTTTGCTGGCTGCATCTCCACCTGCCATGGCAGCCACCTCGAAAGAACACCCGTCTGCCAGTGCTCGGTAACGCGGTAGGTCGTGGCTACTATGGGGTAGCGGTCGTCACTGGTCAGGAAGGCATCATCCTTGCCGGTGAATATCTTGATTGCCGGGTTAATCCTCTGCTTGCTCATGAGATTTTTCTGTATGGGACTCTCAAGGGGCTCGTAGTGCTCAGGGAACGGCCCATCCGCACGACCCGGGCCGAACAGATGACCAACACCGTGAGGCTTCATGATGTAGGCAAGTTTTGCATTGTCGTTGGGTGTGCCGTCCGGTTTGCGCAGCGGAGGCCATCCGCCGTCAGGAACATCTCCCACCCACTTCTTGCCGTTCCAGTAGATGACCGGCTTATGGGGGGCCCAGGGCTTGCCGTACTCATCCACGCTTGCCCGATTATAGATGATCCTTCTGTTGACAGGCCAGCACCACGACCAGTCAAGATACAGCCCGATACCGGAGGGATCGGACGTGCCTCTCCTCGCCATATTGTTGCCTGCGCTGTTGTATGACTGACAGTACAGCCAGTTACCGGATGAGGTAGAACCATCTGCCTGCAGGAAGGCAAAGGATGGAACCAGGTCGCCTTTTTTGAACTGCTTGCCCTTCACTACTTTGTCAGTGAGAAAATATCCGTTGATCTCCTTGGCGACCAGATGAGTGTTTATGGTGCTTATTTTTCCGTCAGGGCTCTTGGGTCCGTAATCCCACGCCAGGTTCAGAATAGGATCTGGATAGACACCGCCCCGCTCTTCATACAGCTTTTTTACCTTGAACTGAAGATCGTTGATGATATCCGCATCGGTGGGTGCCGGCGGCTTGACCGCCGCATAGCGCCACTGTCCCCAGCGTCCGCTGTTCGTGATGCTTCCCTCCTTTTCGAAGGACATGGCGCAAGGCAGGAGGAAGACCTCGGTTTTGATCTCGGCCGGATTCACTCCCGGTCCGCGCCAGAAAGAGCCCGTCTCGTTATCGAACAGGTTTACATTGACCATCCAGTCAAGCTTGGCCAGAGCCTTGCGAACCTTGCCGGCGTTGGAGCCTGAGCAGGCGGGATTCTGTCCCCATGCGAAAAAGCCCGTGAACTTTCCCTTGTTCATCTCGTCAAAGAGCATGAGCCAGGAGGCATTTTGGCCAGCATCAAGCTTCGGCAGCCATTTGTACTGCGTTGCGAGATCGGCGCTCAAGCCGAAGTGCGCCCTCAGAAGGCTTGCGCTGTACTTGGGATAGTTGCCCCACCAGTTGGCCGACCTCGGTTCCTTCGTCCTGGGTGTATAGGCCGCGTTGTACTTGTCGAAGGTGGAGTCCTTTGCCCTGGGTGTCTTCAGGTACCCGGGCAGGATGTGGAAAAGCAGGCAGTGGTCGGTGGAGCCCTGAACGTTGGACTCACCCCTGAGAGCGTTAACCCCGCCTCCGGACATTCCTATGTTGCCCAAAAGGAGCTGGATTATGGCCATGGTGCGAATGTTCTGGGTGCCAACCGTATGCTGGGTCCAGCCCATCGCGTACATGATCGTGCCGGTCCTGTTGGGCTTACCAGTAGAAGCGTACTCCTTGTAAACCGCCAGGAGTTTGTCCTTGGGCGTACCTGTGATAGCCGACACCTTGTCCAGCGTATATCTGGAGAAGTGCTTACTGAGAAGCTGAAGAACACACATGGGATCCCTCATCACCGGATCCTTCTTTACAACACCTTTTCCATCCGTAGCGAAGGCCCATGTCTTCTTGTTGTACTTCCTCTTCCTGGGATCGTATCCGGAGAACACACCGTCCAGGTCCCCCGGCATCTTGAAGTCGTTGTTCAGGATGAAGGAGCCGTTGGTGTACAAACGGATGTAATCCTTGTGATACAGTTCGTTATCCAGGATGTATTTGATCATACCGCCAAGGAAGGCGATATCCGTCCCAGACCTCATGGGTGCGTAAAGATCGGCCTTCGAAGAGGTCCTCGTGAACCTCGGGTCCACGGAAAGGAGCCTGGCCCCCTTCTCCTTCGCCTCAGTCACCCATTTGAAAGAAATGGGATGGTTCTCGGCAGCGTTACTGCCTGAGATCAGGATCACATCCGAGTTTCGGATGTCGATCCAGTGGTTCGTCATTGCACCGCGCCCAAACGACTCTGCCAGAGCCGCTACAGTTGCGCTGTGTCATATGCGTGCCTGGTGCTCGATATACACCAGGCCAAGGGCGCGGAGCCACTTCTGGAGAAGGTAACACTCCTCATTGTCCAGAGCGGCGGAGCCGACAGAAGCGATCCTGTCGTTTCGGTTCACCACCTGACCACTGGCATTTACCTTTGTGAAGCCTGCGTCACGACTCTTTTTGATCCTCTTGGCGATCTCGTTGTACGCCCAATCCCAACTTACCTCTTTCCACTCACTGCTCCTGGGAGCTCGATATAGAGGTTTGGTGATCCGCCAGGGATTCTCGGAAATCTGCTTGAGTGCCTGGGCTTTTGAGCAGAGAGCGCCCTCGTTGATCGGATGATCAGGGTCACCCTCCATATTGACCACCTTGTTATTGTGGGAATGAACGACGATGCCGCATCCCACTGCGCAGTATGGACAGATAGTGGTGGTCTCCTTCGAGTACTTGACAGCAACACTGCCCACCCTTCCCTGGGCGGCTGCTGTACCCCGGAGACCAAGACCACCTAATGCCGCGCCTGAGACTGTGGCACCCGAGATCTTTAAGAAATTTCTCCTGGTTACGTTCATTCTCGTCCACACCATCCTTTCCTGTGTTACATGTTAATGGTTAAGACATTCGTCCCTTGCCAAGAGCCACGGGAATTGCCCCTTACACCTCCCTTTCTCCCAGACCCGTTTTTGACAGGGTCGTAAAAAGTGTCATTTTCACTTTCCTCACAAATCTCTAACTTGCAACGCAAGTCATCGATTTGGGCGCCCCCCCAATGGGCGCACTGATAACTTCTTGCGAAGCCATCAACTTTAAAAAAACAAAGGAAACCATGAACAAGTCACAGCTTCCTTTGCACAATGGCAGGCCCGGCGATTGCTCGCCGAACCCTATCGTCCCGAACATCCACATGGGACAAAACGGGATCGGAAGTCAACTAGTGTACGCCTGCGGTAAGACCGCATATTATTATAGTTAATTTGCAGTGATGAATAATGCTCCGGATTCTCCCCCACGGGAACCGCGTTCTGCGTGTTAAAAAGCGTCTCCCTCTTAGAAGAATATAAAGATACAGTAGCTGTCAACTTTTTTCAAGGATTTTGCACATAAAATTACAATTTTAATTCAATCTCGACAGGGTCGAAAAAGTCCATCCATGGCTTTTTACTTATCGGAAAGCGAAATGTATCGTTTTCACTTTCCTCATAAATCAACCTTTTTCCCTGTCTGCTTCCGTGTCCGTTCCGATCCAGACTCCGAAGATATTCGGCGAAGCCCGGGTGAATCCCTCACCCTCGCCGGCCAGGTCATACCTGATCGTCAGGAGATCCTCTACCTCAGGGAACATGTCCAGTTTATCCTGCGCATCCCATGTCTTTATGTAACCGTCGCAGGCCCTGCAGAAATCCACCCTCAGCAACTCGCTCTCGTCTTCGATGGTGAAGTAGCCAAGCTCCTTGTTGTTTGTATTATTGCAAAAGGGGCATGTCATCCTGCCGAACCGCCACTGGGTGTGACACCTGTTAACGCTTGCCTCCCTCACCCTCAAGGTAAGCGACTGCCGGAGTGCCTCCGCAGACGGGACAGGACCCTTTTTCCCAATTATCGGTCTCTACCTCGCCAATGAACCTTGCGGCATCGAGAAACGATCCCTTGAGAACATTGAAGATGACAAATATGCCCACCTCAGCCTCCACCGACAATTCAACAAGCCTGCCCCTGAGCTCTTCCCCACCATCTGACAGGTAAAGGGTGACAAGCTCAGCTAACGTTTCCGCGTCAGCAAGCTTCAAGTGCGACCCCTTCCACTGGCTATCGTCTTCGGAGTGTTTCATCAGGGTCCGCAGGATATCTTTCGCCCGTTTCACCATCCCCTTCTCTTTCGGCATCAGGTCCCTGGTCTCGAGCAAGGTAAATCCTTCGGCCATCCTCATTTTGGCTTCGTCGGCAGTGGGTATCCTGATCTTTTTAGCGAGAGAGAGCTTCCTGGAGACAAGTGGATACAGCTCCCGGTAAAGATCCAGGACATCCTCCATCTCCTCAACATCGATCTTCCCGGCAGCTAGCGCTTCGGTTATTTCGTCTTCAGGGCTTCTTGATTCAGCCATTGGTTCTCCTGTTTATCTGGTTCCGGGTTTCTGGTTTCTAGTTCCTGGTTTCTAGTTCCTGGTATGGAAATGGAAATTTGACATTTATATTCCTGTTAATGACTATAACCTGAGTTACTTCTGAACTAGAAACTAGAAACCAGGAACTAGGAACTCTTTTTTACCACTTTCACCAGAAACGCTTTCATTTCCATGCCTCCGCTGGCGGTGTTGTAAATTGCTGTCATAAGGTTATTTGTTGCCCGGTCATTATCTCCATAAAGGGTGAGGGACACAACTGGAAAGCGGCCTCGGCTGTAGTGGTGATCCCTGATCCGTTCAGTCACGATAGTCGTCGCGGTAATTCCCACTTTATCGTCAGGAGAATATATGGTTACAACAGTGCCGTCTTTGGCCTCCAACTCCCTGGCAAAGGATGGGCTGATCTCCAGAAACCTTGTTGTTCCAAGCTCCGTGAGCAAGTCTACCTTCGCAAGAACTCCTCCGCTGCCCATAACGTTTCCTGTTCGTCTCAGAGATAGTATTACCGGATATTTTTCAAGAACTCTCTCAGGTCTTCTGAACAGGTACCCCCACTCGCTCCTTTCGCTATCCCTCAGTGTTACAAGGGGGTCTGCCTGACCGCCTGTCAGGTAATCGGGAAATGGACTGTGGAAAGGTTCGTAATACTCGGGGAAGGGCGAGCCCTTGCTTAGCTTCTTCCAGAAAAGAACCGGGAGGTAGGGTCTTAAGGGCAGCGCTTCTGCAGCATCAAGTTTCTTACGCCCCTGCCCTTCATATCGGAGAAGGACAGTCCTGTCGGTCGCATCGGAGTAAATATGGGAGAAGGGATCCGGAACACCCCACGGCCAGAACCAACCCCAGCCCTCGAAAAGCCCTGTTCCATATGTATCGGATGGATCTCTTCTTTCCGGAAGCCATTCTTCCTCTGTGAACCACCCCCTGTAGAGGCGGTTCCCGCAAACCGCCCCCGGCGGCCATTTATTTCCGGGTGGCAACAGCTTATCCTCACCGCTGGTCCTGGCCTCGAAACCGTTTATTTCTCTTCCGACCTTGTTCACGGTGGCGTTAAACGTCCAGTTAAGAGCCTTCACAGGCTCCGCGGCCGAACCTCTCTCCAGGTTGTAAAGGGTCTTGAGCTCAGTTCCCAGGCTCGAGAGTACCGAAAGGAGCGATGCCCTGTCCCGCGGCAGCTCCTCACCCGGAGACAGAGCTCTGACCCTGCGCGAACCGTCTGTCAGGCTCCCCTCCCGGAGAAAGGGCGGCTCAGTTGGAATAAAAATGACTTCCGTTTTAGTCCCTGCCCAAGTTCCTGCGACCTCTTTCCAGAAAGCTGCCGTTCTGCTGATATCAACATCCATTACGATCAACAGATCCAGATTCCTCAAGGCGTCCATTAAATGCTTACCACCGGGAAGGCTCCTCAGTGGCTCCGCGCCTATCACCACCAGGGCTCTGATTTTGTTTTTTACGATAGCGCGGATGATACCGTTAGTTGTAAGATCCTCATTCTCGTGCCTTGCCGGCAGCAGATCTACGGCATCCCGCCCCCTGTCCCTGTCAAACCAGGATCTTGCCAGGGCAACAAGCGCCTCAGCTTCCTCTTTGCCGTCGGCATTTTTTACAGGATCCTTCCCAACTACAGGGAGGGGTATATAGCCTGGAAGAAACGGGGCCAGGAGACCCATATCGCATACACCCTGGGCGTTACCGGACCCTGCCGCTACGACTATTCCGCCTCCCCTTTTCTTCAGATTACCGAGGAGGCTCTGCACGGTAGCAACAAGCCTCACAACTTCTGAACCTGCTGTACCCGCAAGAGCCCCGGCACCCAAAACGAAACAGGCTGAAAACTCCTGCTCTCCGGTCCTCTGCAGCAGCTTGCAAACCCTCCTCAATAGTACCAGGTCAACACCAGCTATATCAGCCGTCTTTTCCAGGGAGTAACGGGAGTAGTGGGATTTAAGGCGCTGAAAGATAGAATAGGGCTCCGTAAGAGTATTGTCCCGAATCAGCCTGCCCTTATTCTTTCCGGAGCGATGTCGCAAGTAATCCCCATCCAGTTCGGTGATCGCCATGAAGGAGGCATCTGTATACCTGGTAAGCTCGTCTATGCGGAGAGTGCCCTTTTCCATTATCCAGGAAGCGATCGCACCCAGGACAGCGGCGTCGCTACCCGGTCTGACGTTGAGCCAGATATCTCCGGGTCTGACTGTCTCTGTTCTCCTCGGGTCAATAATAACAACCGTGCCGCTTCGTCTGCGAACGTCCTCGAGAGCCCGGGCAAGAGCCGGTGAAGTCAGGCCCGGATTGGATCCCAGGAGGATCACCACATCGCTTTGCGCAACCTGGATAGAAGAATGTGTAGGACCTGGAAGCCCCAGTGTATCTCTGAGCCCGAGGGCGACCATTCCCCGGCTTACCCGAACTGTCGTATCAAGGTAAACGACACCCAAACTACGGAAAAGCTTGGTTGCAAGATAGGCCTGTTCGTTTGTGAGGTTGCCGCCCGCCAGGACTCCAAGACTATCGAAACGGTTTCTCTCCAGGCCCTTACCCACAGGTGATCCCATCTGCTGATCGCGCATATCCTTTATTCGGCGGCCTGCCAGTCCGATAGCCTTCTCTAGCTTTATCTCTTCCCATTCGGAGGTTCCGGGTCTGCGATAGAGGGGGACCTGCTTTGCGGATATTTCATTGACTTTTACAGCAGCGACGCCTCTGGCACACAGACTCCCACGAGCCACGGGACAATCCGGATCCCCCTCAATCCTGAGCCTGCCCCGGGAGTCCTTGAACGATATGGTTCCACACCCGAGAGAACAAAGGGGACAGCGGCTGGGAATCTCCTCACCATAAACGACTTTCGGCCTGTTTTGGGATGCCCGCACTGAATGGGAGTGTTGGGACCATAGCGCGCCCAGTATGAAGCTGCCGGATATTTGGAGGAATGTTCGCCGTTTCATTGTGTGATGTTAGAAACTAGTTCCAGGTTCCAGGTTCCAGGTTCCAAGTTCCAAGCAATATTTTACTATTCATATCATGGAACGTGGAAGCTGGAAGCTGGAACTCGATAAGATTACTTCAAGTCGAGTGGAGCCGATAATGGCAGAGAATTGTTCTGTAATCAAGGGATAGAGGGCAGGTGGCATGGTTCCATGTTTCAAGTTCCATGTTCCAAGCTATATTTAATTGTTCATTCCGTGGAACCTGGAACCTGGAATTTGGAACTCACTATTAATTCGATAAATTTGGTACAGATCGAATTAATCATCAGCTAACCCGGCAAGATGATTGAGAAGAACCCGTCCCCCGGTCTGAACGTTTCTCTTGACCTTCTCCTCGGCGGCAAGCTTATCGCCATTTTTAAAGGCTTCAATAATATCCTCGTGCTGCTGCAGCGTCTGCTCAAACTGCCCGGGAAGGGTCAGGGAAACAATGCCGAACCTCTTGAAGTGATCATTTAAGTTGGAGATCATCTGTATAAGCTTTTTGTTGCCGGATAATTTCACAAACAGCATGTGGAACTTTCTGTGCAGACGATAGAAGGCTTCAAGATCGTTACTGTCTATCAGGCCCGTGAGCTCGTCGTTGATCTTCTCCAGCTTTTCTATATCCTTCTCTTTAATATTAGGGGTAGCGAGCCTGGCGGCCAGCCCCTCCAGTGTGCCCTTGATAATATAAAGATCGTTTGCTTCTTCAGGATCGATACTTGTGACAACGGCCCCCTTTCGGGGGATTATGGTTATGAAACCCTCGTTTATGGTTATGAAACCCTCGTTTTCCAGTTTTCTGAAGGCCTCGCGCAGTGGTGTTCTGGAAATTCCCATGGATTCGGCGAGATCCCCTTCCGCTATCTTCTCTCCGGGCTTGAATTTACCCTTGATAATGGCGGTTTTAATGGAAGCGGTTATATCTTCCGATAAGAGCTTGGGCTCCTCTATTTTGATCTTGAAATCTTTCATGTCCGCTCCTCTGCCACTTCCTGCTCCCTGCTCGCCCTGTCAACCTGCTCTGCCAGGTAATCACCGCCCAACAGCGCATGCTCGACTAAAACAGCCTCAGCAAGACGCCCGTCATTTCTCTTGAATGCCTTGATGGCCTGTTCATGCTGCTTTACAGATTCCATCAGCCTGCCGGGCAGGGAAAGAGCCGCCATCCTGAAGCCGAGGAACCTTTTTACCATGGCATCCCTGATCTCAACGAGCTTCTCGTTGCCGCAAAGAGTAAGAAAGTAGTTGTGAAACTCCTCATTTTTAATGAAAAATCGCTCATAGTTGTTTTTTTCAGCACAGTCAGAAAGCTCTACGTTGATCTGAATGAGTTTCTCAATGTCTTTTTCCGTCATCTTTTCCGCAGCTATTCTGGCCGCGTAACCTTCAAGAAGACTTTTCAGCTCGTAGAAGTCTTCTATATCCTTCCGGGTGATGTTTGATACAACCGCTCCTTTGCGGGGAATAACTGTTAAAAAACCTTCACTTTCAAGCTGCCTGAATGATTCCCGGATCGGCGTCCTGCTGATACCCAGACGTGCAGCCAGTTCCGGTTCAGTAAGCTTGGTACCCGGTTTGAGCTCCCCCCTGATTATGGATTCCCGGAGGGAGAAAACAATCTGCTCTCTTAGGGTCTTGTGTTTTCTCAGCTTCATATCGTATTGTTGTCCAGTCTGTATCGGAAGGCCAGTTGAAACATTGTATACAATATACAATACACAATATGTATTAATATTGTTGCATCTGCATGTCAAGAAAATACTGCTTTTTATAAGGATTTAAAGGATTATATCATGGTAAAGCCCAGTCGAAAAAGACACCTGACACCCATCGGAAGTGTCTTAAAAACTCTCCTTTCAAAACTCGACCTCCCCGAGGAAACCGCTGAGCGCGGCAAGGCGATGCTCGCCTGGGAGAAGATCGCCGGTGAGGCGACAAAGCACTCTGAGCCGGCTCATTTCAGGGGATCCATTCTCATTGTGTCCGTTTCAAACCACGCCTGGCTGCACGAACTGTCCATGAGGAAGGGAGAACTCCTGGGAAAACTTGAGCGGGAAGTGGGAGTGGGAATTGTTACTGATCTGAGGTTCGAATTGAAAAAAAACGGTTCATCTCCCGATTAGTTGGTGGAATTTCGGTAAAGTGCCATCACAAGTCCGGGCTTTTGGGTGTGGCTTTTGGGTGTAATCACTCGCCTTCGCAACCCCCTTGAGCTTCGCTTCGTGATTCACCAAAATCCCGGCCCTGATATATATGTATCCATGCATTATGTATTGACCACCAACTAAATTGGAGATGAACCTTATTTTGAGATACCAGGATTATCTGAACGTGGATAAAAGCTCGATAATTTCGTTTATCTTCGCACTGCTGTCCGTTTGATCGCCGCCCGACAGTGAATCGTGCACGCAGGCCTCCAGGTGAGCTCTGAAGATGTTATGCTTTACCTTTAAAAGGGCCCGGGATGCCGATCGGATCTGCGTCAGAATATCAACGCAGTAACGTTCATCATTGATCATCTTCTTGATCCCTCTAATCTGCCCTTCGATCCTGTTAAGACGTGCTATCTGTGATGCATGCATATTTGCCCTCCGCTTTTCTTTTTTATCAACTCCAAGGCAGACACACCATACCCCCCTATAGCATGTCAAGCTTTAAT
Organism: Pseudomonadota bacterium; assembly: GCA_003229755.1. Taxonomy (GTDB): domain Bacteria; phylum BMS3Abin14; class BMS3Abin14; order BMS3Abin14; family BMS3Abin14; genus SZUA-178. The sequence continues at coordinate 4,894 of QIFJ01000317.1, read as the reverse complement.
TTGCCGGTATTTCCCTCTCTAACGAGTATCTTTAACGCCGAACTTTCTGAGTATGTCTTCCATCAGACACCAGCCGGTAAAGGTCGACTGGATCAGGTTGAGGCCAACGAAAGCGGTAAAAAGGAACCACCATTCATTAACCCATATTCCCAGCGCCAGACTGATAATGACAAAAGTGCCGGCTATCCTGCGGATGTATCTTTCCATAGTCATTGTAATCTCTCCTTGGCTGTCTACCTCGTAATGGAAAAGGAAAAAAGCATTAAAAACTGTATCTCACACGGGCGTAAACGTTGCTGTTGTCTTTAAACTGGCCGAAGAATGAATTTTCGGTTTCACCAAAAAACAGGTTGGCTCCGAAGGTCGTCCGGACCTCGTCTGAAACCTTGTAGGAGACTTTGGGACGAACATAGGCGTCTTTTTCGTTAGGGGAGTAGAAGCTGAACCAGGACAGGGTCAGGTTCTGCTGCATGAACAACCCCGTATAGCGCAGGGTGATCCACAACCGGTCCTGCTCTGATCGGCCGATATCGGGAAATTCTAAAGCATGCTCGAGGTAAGTCTGTACGCCCAAAGTCTGATCGCGGCCGACACTGCGGGAAAACCCCACCAGCACGCGGTACTCAGGGTTGACGATATTTGGATCGTTGCTGCCCGAGTCGTCAAGACTCCTGTACCAGGCGGTTTCAGCATTTCCTATACCGCCCAGCAGTGACCCCCGCAGGCTGGCGCCCCAGGTCTGAAGCCTGGGATAATCGAATTTACCCAGGACTGAATCGTAACCTTTCGGCTGGCCGTAATTCCCGTCGAAACCGTAAATGGCCGCCTCCCAGTTCCCCACGTTCCCGAAAAGGCGGGCCGCAGCCTGGCTGTTTGCAACGGTTTTGTCGGGCCGTACAGGTTCGATTATTCCATCGGCAGGACCGGCCTTCCGGTTCTGCCTGAAGTCCCAGTAGGATATCCTCTCGCCTGAGATAAAGGAGTCGGGTTCGAAAACCGGTATCCACACGAAATCAAGGTTGAGACTGTCACCGAACCACGTGGCGCGGACCGCGGAAGCCGGTTTTTTCAGGTATTCATCGTCCCTTCCTATGAAAAAGCTCTGCCAGTCCTTGGGAAATAAATCGTTGAGAAAGACGAAATCACCGGTTCCCCAGGTGAGTATCTGCCGCCCGACCTTCAGATCGAGATTGCTGGAGGGTGTAAGCAGGATATACGCCTCGCGGACGTCCGTCAGGCTTTCGGCCGTGACAGTATCCAGGAGAAAATCGGCTCTGAACTGAAGGCTTCCTGAGTCCGCATCGTGTATAATGTCGACCTGAAAACGCGTCTCGTGCAGAAGAATACCGCCGGAAGCAGTATCGTCGTCTACTATCCTCGATCCGAGGGAATATTCTAAAAAACCGTTAAAAGGAAGCTCGGCGGCATGTACGACAGCCGCGACTCCCAAAAGCGATGCTGCCGCCAGTATCAATATCCTCTTCATGAGTCCGCTCCATTGTTGCCGATACCGTAATTTGCACTGGATGCCGTTATCTGCTTATAAACTTTCTGGGAGGATTCCTGAGGTAGCGCTCAGTGAAGATCTCGTTGGAAATTCCCTGATTGTACTTGATTCGGGTAAAGGTCATCTCCGTGTTGCCTCCCGTATCGAGGTCCTGGACTTTTGACCTGGTCACAGTCGGTATACCGTCAATTTCCCTCACTTCGAGTGCCTCTACCCGTCGGTAGACTTTCCCCCTGGAGTTATAATATTCGGCCTTGACGGGCAGGAACGTTTTCTTGTCGATCCAGATCAGGTAATGGGTAAACTCCACACTTCCTGGATCCCTGGGCAGGTTGTCCAAAACCCAGTATTCACCGGTCTCTTCCGTAAGGGTATGGGTGTCAGCCGCAATGCTTCGTCCCGAAACGTCTTCATAAAGAAAGTGGGATCCCATGAAACTGGTTCGCTTGTCGGAGGCGGCGATGCGTTTTACCAGATCCAGCGCGGGAAGGTACAGCCACCTGTCATCGTCACCATCAGGACGTTTATGAACCATGAACACGGTCTTTCGGACATCACCGGGTTTATGAAAGTATACGTAATAGTACTGTCGTCCCCCCTCTTCTACATCCTTGCGCAGAATGGTGAATTCGCGCTCACGGATCCTGCCCTGCCTGTCGGTTATCTGCATTCTGGCTCTGGCGGCGCCATCATCGCCACCGTAATAGGATGCGAGGTTCGCCTTGCTCACGATCTCGTCAACAGACAGACCCCACGCTCCCGGTACAGGGACAAGGATAAAAGCGTACAACAGAATAATAACCAGACTTTTTTTCATGTTTATTTTCCTTTCGATCAGTCCCGGGTCTTTTCAGACCCCGGGCCTTGAGACTCCGCAGGCAGTTTGCTGTTCTGAGGCAGGGCTGGAAAAAGCCAGCGGTTCAGCGTCTGTATCATGGCTGGAATTATTACAAGCGTTCCCATACCCGAGACTATCATGATGGATGCCAGGAAGACGCCCACACTTCTGTAGGGCATGAGGTTCGAAAGCAGAAGGGGTAAAAATCCTATAGCGATTATTATCGCGTTGCGTGTAATAGCCCTTGCAGGGGCCCCCGACATAAGCTCTGCCGTCCGCGACCAGGATCCCGTCCTGGCAAACAGCTGCCGGGCCCGTTGTATGTAATGGATGGCGAAATCGATACTCAGTCCCAACGTCAGGCTGGAAAGAACTGCCATCACCATATCGTAGTCTTTTCCGATCAGGCCCATCAGGCCGTACAGAAGAGTGATCGTAACCAACAGGGGAAGCATGGAGAGCACACCCCAGGGAATAGACCTGAAGAGGAAGATCATCATGAGCAGAACTATGCCGAAACTGGAAAGGAGGCTCCGGAGCATACCTCTTACCATCTTGTCCTGCCAGACAACGTTAAGGTAGGTCAATCCGGCCCAGGCATGGTTCAGCAGGACCGGGGCCGGGTTCCTGTCCAGGTAATCTGCCACCTCTTTGACAACCCGCTCCATATCCCTGTTGTCGCCGCTTTTAAGCTGTACCCAGAGATTCAGCCTGCGGAAATCCGGTGTCACCAGGTGCCAGACATCATCCGGGTCGTGACCGCCCTGGTACGAGAGAATGGTCTGGGCCACCGCGGCAGCAGTATCGGGGATCCGATACTGCTCCTGCTTTCCCTCGAACAGTTCCATGTGGACTTTTTTGACGACCTCGGTCAGCCCGTTGGATTTTCCTACCAGACCTTTTTCAACCATGTACTGCTGGAGCCCCTCGATATAGCGCAGCACCTCGGGGTCCTTGAAGGTATGAAAAGAGATCCGCAAGTCCTCCAGGTTCTCCATGATATAGTCGAGGTCGTCTAAGAGGGCGTCGTCAGTTTCGCCAGTGGATGATGCTATCTCGTCAACTTCCTTTATCAGCTTTTCCAGCACCGGTATGGGATTTGGCTCAGGTGAAAGCTCCTCCTCGGAGCCCAGGATCTTTAAGCGGTCCTTCAGCCCGGCAGCGATGCCTGGTGTTTTTCCCGATGCAGCCCCCTCGGATACCTCCTCCAGGAATCTGTCCACTTTTTCCAGGTCCTTTTTTAGCGTTTCGCGGGTGGTAACCGGCCCGAAAACCAGGTACGCTTCGTACGTTCCGCCGAAGTGGCTGTTCAATACCCTGTCCGCTATCCTGATGGGGTGTTTTTTAATGAACCATTTTACGGGGTTATCGTTGATCCGGATGAGTGTGATGCCGTAGGCGGACAACGACAGTATCAGAAGCATAAGAACCAGGATTGCCTTTGATCTCCGGCGTACAATATCTCCCCCCCAAAGGAGAAATCGGGCCAGCAGTGTATGATCAGCCCTGTCATCGCTATGAGCCGCTCCGAAGTTGACAAGCTTGCGTTCCGGAATAAAAAGCATGATATAGGCGGGCACCAGGGTAACTGTCAGAGCCCATGCCAGGAACACACCGAGAGCGGTGAAAATACCGAACACGCGTACTGGAGGTATAGGAGCCAGCACAAGACTTGCAAACCCGACCATCGTGGTCAGACTGGTGAACAGCATCGGAGTGAATAGTTCCTCCATGACCACATGGATCGTCTTTTCCCGATCTTTATACAGCTGATAACGGTCAAAGAAGACAGACAGGATGTGGACAGAGTCCACCACCGCGATGGGCATGAGGAAGATAGGTATCATGGAGCTCATTATGTGAACGGTGTTTCCCGTTGCGATCAATATCCCCATGGTTATCATAACAGTCAGGACAGCCACGATCATCGGTGAAACAACCAGCACCAGCTTTCGAAAGAAGAACAGCATCAGAAGGAAAATAAGGAGCCCGGCCAGCGGAGCCGAAATGGCCATCTGCTGGAACATCTCCACACCGAACGTATCCTCGGCCACCGGAAGACCTGTAATGTAGTAGTTTTCGGGCCCGGCCCCCTCCGCCGCAATGAGGTCTCTTACTTCCTGGCTCACCCTGTGCGCGATCTTCTTTTCTTCAATGGGTATGTAGATGGCAAGCGCTTTACCGTCTTCGCTGATAAGGGTCCCCTTAAGGAGGGGGTTGGACATTACCCTGTCTCTGATGCGGAGTGCCTGTTCACGGCTCTGTGGCGGGCGTTCCATGAGGTACTGGAAGCGAACTGAACCCGCTCCAGCCTGGAGAATATCGTCCACGGTGCTGAGAGCCATCAAGTCCTGGACGACCAATCCGTCCAGCCCCTTGATCCCTTCTGTAATGCGGTAAATTTTCGAGAGTGTGTCCGGGTTGAAGACCCCATCTATATTTTCTTCGTTCACGACGCCCAATACGATCATGTCCGAGAGGGCGAATTGCCTCTTCACCTCATTGTGGAAAACTCGTACCCACTCTTTTTCGCTCAGCATGTTTTCCGG
>QIFJ01000106.1 GCA_003229755.1 Pseudomonadota bacterium | reverse complement strand
ATCATAAATAAGGAATAGTATTTCCCTTCCAACCAACGTCCCATCCTTCAACGCAAGCAGCAGGCCCCCGAAAGGGGGCCTGCTGCTTGTCGCTGCTTTTGATGGAGGTAATCATGGAAGCAAGAGACAGCAACGGAAATCCTCTAAATGATGGGGACTCTGTTCAGGTGATCAAGGATTTAAAGGTGAAAGGTTCGTCTACCACTCTCAAGAGAGGGAAGGTGATGAAAAATATCCGCCTGACTTCTAAGAGTGATGAAGTTGAATGCCGTGACGGGAAAAGCACTGTTGTTCTGAAAACACAGTTTTTCTGAAAACACAGTTTTTGAAGAAAGTCTGAACTTTGGAAAGGGTAGACGTCCAAAAGAGTGTATCCAGTGGGGTCAGGTCCTGCCCTCTTACCTTTCTGTTAAGGTTGTTTTACAAAAGGTAAGAGGGCAGGACCTGACCCCATGTAACTATTCTTCTGTCTCCCACGGTATCTCAAGACCAAGCCTTTCCAGTTTACCGGCGAACTCTCTGCCTTCCAGAGTGGGTTTTACAGTGGACCCGTCCTTTACTGTAAATCCTGCCTCCAGCAGCATCTGGTCGGCGCTTTTATTCTGGCCGGTGTGTATCAGTGACAGGATCTCGATCTCATCGCTCGACAACATAATAGAACCGAACCTGTAGTCCATAAAGGCTTCCCAGGCCATCGGCACCCATTTTTTTACTATCCTGTTGCTAATAGTTTTCGCGTATTCCCTGATCTCCAGCTGCGCCTTCTCGTCCATTCGCAGAGCCAGGAAGTGAAGAAGATTATGGAGGTCGATCTTCCAGTACGCCTCGGTATAGGTCGACAGGGGCAGATCCTTCCTTGCCTGCTCCCTGGCGACGCCCAGGTCAAGCCTTTCCTCGTAAACTTCTTTCATTAAGGCCTGCGCCTCGGTCTCGCGACTAGTGAGCCGACTGCCGGTCTCTGGGTCAACCCCGCCCTCGCTGCCCTGCCTGTTGATATCCGACTGCAGTCTCCATTCATCGGGTTGAGTGGTTTTTGCCCTGTCGATGGCTATGGAATATCTGGTGGAATATTCGTTGACGTTGGCTGTCCTGTGCCTGATCCATTGGCGCCACAGGTCCATGGGAACCCGAACGTGCAATTTTACCTCGCACATCTCAAAGGGGGTGGTGTGACGGTGGCGCATCAAATACCTGATAAGACCCCTGTCATCGCTGATTGTTTTGGTGCCCTTGCCGTAGGAAACCCTTGCCGCCTGAACGATAGAATCATCGCACCCCATGTAATCAATAAGCCTCACAAAACCGTCGTCCAGTACAGGCAGGGCTTCCCCGAGGATCTCTTCCAACTCAGGCACCCGAACGCGGTCCAGGCGCTCTTTAACGTCACTCACATCTAGCCTCCAAAGGGGAAGTATTGTGTTCAAGTCCTGATTGAAAATACACTATAGCAAAGGATTAAAAAATGGTAATCGGAAAATTGGAGATCCTGGAATTTTGACTGAAAAAGCCATAAAGACATCTTCCTGATGTTGTTCAGTGGGACTAACGCCGGAGGTTACTTCCTTTGCCTGAAATACCTTCTTTCCGGTCTGCCCACTTTCTTGTAGATCAGATCGGCGGACAAGAAGCCGCCTGAGACAAGATATTCCAGGTACCGCCTGGCGGTGGTTCGGCTGACACCGAGGAGGGAACCGACCTCCTCCGCACTGACACCCTCATCCGGAGGTATGGTGAAGACTCCATGTACTTTCTTCAGGGTGAGTGGATCGATGCCTTTCGGAAAATCTTCCTTGTCATGCGGAGCATGGGTCACACCCAGGAGCCGATCCACATCCTTTTGCTCGAGTTTTTGTTCCCCTTCGATGTCAAAATGGTAGCTGCGGTACTTTTCCATCGCCTCTGCGAACCGTGAGAAGACGACGGGTTTTATGATGTAATCAAATACACCGCCCCTGATAGCATCCTTCAAGGGGCCGATCTCCTTGGCCGCGGTGATCAGGATAAGGTCCACTTCCTGATGCCGTGAGCGGATCTGCCGGAGAAGATCGATCCCGTAACCGTCCGGAAAATAGAGATCAAGAAGGATGAGTTCCGGTTCGAGGATCTTACACATATCCTCTCCATCCGACAGGCTGTTAGCGATCCCCACTACTTCGAATCCCTCCACCTTTTCGGTGAACCGTCGGTGGATCTCGGAGATCCTCAGATCATCCTCAATAATCAGAACTCGTATGGGCTTCATTTATGTCATTATCTTTCTTTGGGAATGATAACGGTAAAAAGCGCTCCTCCCAGCTCGCTCGCTCCTATGGTAATGTTCCCCTCGAGACTTTCCAGCGCCTGCTTGACCAGATGCAGGCCCATGCCGCCGTGGGGCCGTTCCTTGGAAGAGATTCCCGGCAGGAATATCTTCTCCTCCTCACCTTCGGCCACTCCGGAACCCGAATCTTCCACTTCAATGATGATATGTTTACCCATATCGGTCATGGATAACCGGACAGCTCTACCTCGGCCTCTCGCACTATTGGTTGCCTCCAGCGCGTTGTCGAGCAGGTTGCCGAGGATCGTGATGATCTTCTCACGGCTGATCCACTGGGGAACATCGGCAAGGCTGCTTCCCTCGTCCACCGAAAATTCGACTTTCATTTCCTGAGCGCGATTATATTTTCCGAGTATGATGCCAGACAGAAGAGGGTCCGAAACAGCCGATGTCAGGAAGCCGATGATGCTCTGGTAACCTGTAGTCTCTTTAGACACCAGGTCCAGAGCCTCCTGGTTGGCCCCTATCTGGATCAATCCAGCGACCGTGTGGAGCTTGTTGGAGTATTCGTGTGTCTGCGCCCGGAGCATCTCCGAGTACTCCCTGACGTGGGAAAGTTCACGGGCCAGTATGTCGATCTCATCCTTCCGTCTGAAGGTGGCCACCACACCGCCGATTTTTCCATCGTGCGTGATCGGCACCATGTTGAAGATCATCTCCTTTTCCCCGATGACAACCATACGGTCGAAAAGGGGCTTTCCCGTCTCCAGGACTTTCATCATGCCGGTCCTGGGGAAAAGGTCATCCAGTTTCCGGCCGATAATCTCCGAGTCTGTTTCCAGTTTCAGATTGTCAAGAGACGCCTGGTTGGCCATCGTTATGTTGGCTTCATTGTCGATGGCGATAATCCCCTCACGGATGGATTCGAGAACGGCGCTGCGCTCGGTGAACAGCCTGGCTATCTCCTCGGGCTCAAGGCCGAAGATCGCGCTTTTAAACTTTCCTGCAATGACAACCGCACCCCATATCCCCACGACGATCAGAACGACAACGTAAAAGTAGACTACCCTCTGGCGCTGTTTTATGATGCTATTGACATCCTCGATCAGGTAGCCGACCGAGACAATTCCTACGATGTCACCATCATCGGACAGGATCGGTGTCTTACCCCTGATGGATGGACCGAGCGTACCGACAGCCTTGGAAACGTAAGACCTGCCCTCCTTCAGGGCGAGGGCATTGTCGCCACCTACCATGAACTTGCCCAGCCTGTCAGGTTTGGGGTGGGAGTAACGACGGCCCTCCCTGTCGCCGACGACGATGAATTCGGCGCCGGTCTGCCGACGGATATCTTCCGCAACCTCCTGGATCCAGCCTTCAGGGTCACCTTCGATCAGGCGCTTTTTTATCCCTGGTATCAGCGAGACCGTCTGGGAAACCCGAAGTGCTCTCTTGCCGATCTGGTCCTCGAGCAACTCGGCGATCGAATGCGTAAAGATCATCCCCATCAGACCCAACTGAAAGATGATAAGCACCGTAACCAGGAGGATCATTCGTGTCTGAAAGGTAAACGGTTTGATAAATGATCTGAAAAAACGTTTCTTCGGTTTCATGGCTTTCAAATGTCCCACATGCTTTGTATAGTCATCGTCCGATCTTTTTCCGGATACGCGAAGACGGCTATGTATATTATCATATCCTGGCATGGAATCATTTGAATGGTTTACGGTTAATGGTCCTCTCAACTATCTGCTTTCAGGTCCTCCCGGACTAGTTCAGTTAATATCTCGGACAGAAATTCCCGCCTTCCTTCTCAATGTGTTACACTCTTTTTAATCCCTGAATCAGTCCGTTTTTTTAAACGATACATTTACAACACCCTGTTATTGACATCTATTTGTTCTCATTTTAAATTATTCCACTATAAGAAAATCTGCCAATTAAGAAACAACCTTTCCTGTTTTTAATTATTTTGAGGATTCCTTTTGAGCAGTGTCAATAACAAACATCTCCCCAGGCATCTCATAGTCGATGCGAAAAAATGCAAGGCTCTTTGCAGCTGCGGGTATGAACACAAAATTCCTTCGGTCAAAGTTGTTTCGACAGAAGATGCGTACTCCGTACTCGCTAAAGATTGTGCAAAAATATATGCAAAAGAGTCTGTATTGCTCCTTGATGATGAAAACACTCACCTTGCGGCAGGGGCACTGGTTTCGGAACTGCTCGAAAAACGTTCTCTTGCATATCAACTGGTCAGGTTGCCAGGTGATTCGGTCGCTACAGACAAGCTGGCGGAACAAATTTATGATTTAAGTACTGGACACAGCTTGATCATTGCTGTCGGGGCAGGAACTATAAACGATCTGGGAAAGTATGTTTCCGATAAAAGGGGGATTCCATACTGGTCGGTACCCACGGCGCCATCCATGAACGGCTACACATCGTCAATCGCAGGTATAAAAGTTAAGGGCGTAAAAAGGACACTCCCTGCGCTGCCCCCTCAGTTTATCTATGTTGATCCCCAGGCCATACAAAATGCTCCTTTAAAGCTGCGACAGGCCGGGTTCTGTGATGTGCTGGCCAAATCCGTGTCAGACCTTGACTGGCAGACCGAGTCTCTGCTGTTCAATGGCACCTATTGCAGCTTGCCGTCAGCTATTGTTAATGACTCGGAAAGTACGTATATCAATCATCCAGAAAAAATTCATCAGGGTGATCCAGAAGCCGTGCTTGGGCTTTTTGAGGGACTATTATATTCCGGTGTTGCAATGAGCCTTGCCGGTTCAAGCGCTCCGGCATCCGGGGGCGAACATTTAATTTCTCATTTTTTGGATATGCGTGAGAACCTCACCGGGATAGAACCGAATCTGCATGGTATTCAGGTAGGTGCGGGGGTTGTACTTTCCGCTGTATGCTATCAGAAGCTTGCGGCTACAGAAGAAAAGGAATTGAAAAATCGCGCCAAAAAAATTTTTGAAGCGGACGTTCGCAATATCCCCTCTGTTTGGGGTAACCTTGCATCCGAAGTGGAAAAACAGTTTTTGAAAAAACGTGATCGACTTTTGCAATTAGACGCTGCACTGTCTATTAACTGGCAAAAACTCAAAGTGCTTTTCAGCAAAGTTGGAACTCCGGACTTTTTTATTGACCTGATCCGGAGAACAGGGCTTGAAATGACACTGCCATCGCTTGGTATTTCAAAAGATGAATTTTTCCTGGCCGCGATTTCAGCTCGGACAATTAGAGACAGGATCACCGTGCTCGACATATCAGCTCACACGGGCATTCTCAAAGGTGCTGCCAAAGAGACAATAGAAATGCTGTCTTGAGCAGCCGTATCCGCTGGCGTACTGAAACTGAAATAGATTCGCTTCATTTCTTTCTTGACTTGGATTCCAATTCCTAATTATATATAGAGATATCCATAAAACCCCATAAAACAAGGAGGTGATGGCGGGGCATCTCGCAGCAGATTAACGTTATTCAGTTTTACGATGAAATGCCGATAAAGCCAAACTCGCTGTGAGGCGAGGACGGAAAGCGTCGAGTCTCCTTTATACATAATAAATTTGCTTCTTTTGGGGAAGAAGATTGCCGGGCTGCCGAAGCAGATGACTGCTGAGGTATGTCCGGTTTTTTTATGTTTAAGCTAATACCACAAACCCTTTACTTAAAGGTGGTGGTGGCGGGGTATTACGTATTAGAAAATCCTTTAAAATAAGGAGGTGATCGAGGGGTATCACGTATTAGATTAATGTCGAAAACGTTTACGGCAGATCGTGATTGAGGTTAAAGAACTTTAAATTTTTTTAATGTGACAATGACGGTGAAAAGGGGGTCAAAATGGGTAAAAGAATCTTGACCACAACAATCGCAACGGTCTTTGCAATGGTTATACTGTTACCAACCTTTGCGGTACAGGCACAGGCCGATAAACTCGGCTGGGTCGGTCCCGTTTACAAAGAGTTATCCGCCAGGGTTTCAAAGCGTACTATAAGGAGACCTATGGTAAGGATGTGAAAATCACGTTCGTTCGGCCGGGCGGGTGGCCGGTCGTCGTGGACAAAGTGAGAGCATGGGGTGGCAAACCGGATGCTGACATTTTTCTGGGAGCTGGAGCCCCGGCGCATGAACTTTTAAAGAAAGAGGGTCTGCTCGTCCCTTACACGCCAAAGGGTTCGGATAAGGTTCCTGCCGAATGGCATGGTATGAAGGTAAAGGATAAGGGTGGTTACTGGACCGCTTTCGCGCCCTGGATCGTTACCAATCTATACAACGAAAAGGTTTTAAAAAAATTAAGATTGCCGCCGCCGAGAACGTGGAACGATCTGCTCAACCCCATCTATAGAGGCAATATCGTGCATACGCTGCCATATGCCTCCGGCACAATGCATGAAACCATTGAAATTCTCCTGCAGGGCTTTGGAGAAGAAGAAGGGTGGAGATATCTCAGATTGTTGGCGGCGCAGCTGGCACGCTTCTCCACCGGCAGCACGGATACGACGCAATTAGTGGCCCGTGGCGAAGTTCCTATCGGGGTTGCGCAGCCACAAATGAACGCAATGGCCGCCCGCAAAGATGGCTTTCCCGTACGGGATTTGCTCCCGGAAAAAACGATCCTGGTTCCGGAGGCTGTGGCTTTACTAAAAGGCGCGCCTAACGAAGCGGTTGGGAAGATCTTTCTGGACTGGCTATTCAGCATGGACGGACAAAAATACATACTGGAGGGTCGTTACTTCGCAGCCAGAACGGACGTTATATTCTCCAAGCTGGAAAAAGAAGGCGTCGGGATGGCCACGCATGCCAAGAAGGCGCTGGGCGTTGATTCGTTCTGGGACCTGAAAGTCGACTTTATTGAGTACGACCTGGACCTCGCCACAAAGAGATGGGACGAAGTCAACCGAAAATATGAAATGGAGATCTACCGAAAGTGGCGCGAACTGAAAAACAGCCTGTTCCTGATAGAGGAAGTCGAGGGAGAAATT
>QIFJ01000240.1 GCA_003229755.1 Pseudomonadota bacterium | reverse complement strand
AATCCTTCTATGGAACCTCCGAAAACGCGGTAAAAACACAAATATGGATCGCAGTCTCCGTTTACGTGTTGGTGGCAATCATCAAAAAGCGACTCAAACTAGAAGCCAGTCTCTACACTATTTTGCAGATTCTGAGTGTTACCACTTTCGAGAAAACACCAATATTACAAATACTTACAGACTCACATTGCACGACAAAGCCAGATGGGTTGTATAACCAACTGAATTTGTTCAACTATTAACCGGACACTACTGATTAGTAATATTAACCTTCAACTGAATTGGAGATTCGAAATTAGAGAAAGCAGGGAAAAGCTTTAACGCAGAGAGCCGCAGAAAAAGACTTCGGGGTGGATTAAACCAGAAAGATAATAAAAGGTCATTGCGAGGAATATCGTCAATAGTGTAATGACGAAGCACTCTTGTGGTTAGTTGATCTTGGATTTTGGACATTGGATCTTGGATTAACTTAACATGGAACCTGGAACATGGAACTTGGAACCAGGTAAAACGTCAACCGGGAGTCCTGCAAATCAAACGAAATATCAAAATGAGATCTGCTGTAATTCTACTGTCCATATTTGTTTCGGCCCTTGTTCCCTCAGCTGGGTTTGCCGAACAGCAGAAAATATCCGTTGTTACATCTTTATTTCCCCTTTATGAATTTGTAAGGGAGATCGGTGGTGAGGCTGTAGATGTGAAGCTCCTCCTTCCCCCTGGCACCGAACCCCACACCTGGGAGCCCCGTCCCAGCGACATAATCAGAATAGGCCGTTCGGACATATTCGTATACATGGGTCCTGAAATGGAGCCGTGGGTATCCGATATCCTGGGTGCGCTGACCAATGACAGTCTTCAGGTTATAGCGGTCCTTGTGGAGCTGGAGAATATCCAGTCAGTTAAGGAACGCAAGGAACAGGAGGACCCGGGGGAGGTCGATGAACACAACGATCCTCATGTATGGCTGGATCTGTCCCATGCCATAAATATAGTGGATCTGATTACCGAAACCCTGAAAGCTACCCACCCGCAAAAAGGTGATGTGTTTTCAAAAAATTCAAACCGTTACAAGGACCTGCTCAGGGAGCTGGACAGCCGGTTTTTTTCACAGCTATCCGCATGCCGGGAGAAAAAATTTATTTACGGAGGTCACTCGGCATTTGGATATCTGGCCAGGCGATACGGTCTCATCCAGATTCCTGTCTACGGTATAAGCCCTGACTCGGAACCCAGCCCCAGGCAGGTGGCGGAAATAGTAAGGACGATAAGGAAGAACGGGATTCAGGTGGTATACTTCGAAGAGCTTGTTAATCCCAGGCTCGCGCAGGTGATCGCCGAAGAAACCCGAACCACCACTTTGGTGCTGAATCCCGGAGGCAATCTCACTGCCACCTTATGGAAAAAGGGTGTAACCTTCATATCACTGATGGAGGATAACCTCATGAATCTTAGAAAAGGACTGGCATGTGAGTGATAATAACGTTCAGATCGAAGTACGGGACCTCTATTTTAACTATGGCGGCAACCTGGTTCTGGAGGACATCTCCTTTGAGGTTAGGAAAGGTGACTTTCTGGCATTAATAGGACCAAACGGTTCAGGCAAGAGCACTCTTGTCAAGATCATGCTTGGGCTCCTTTCTCCCGACAGCGGAAGCGTGCAGCTTCTCGGTCAGGATGTGAAAGCCTTTCGGGAGTGGAACAGGATCGGTTATATCCCGCAGAAAGCTACCGACCTTGATCCCCTTTTTCCCGCCTCGGTTCGTGAAGTAGTGGCCATGGGGCTGCTGTCTTCCATGAAGTTTCCACGCTTCATGAAAAGAGGAGCTATGGACGCCATCGATGAGGCTCTGGCTCTGGTGGGCATGGAGGAATTCAGATCGCGGCGCATAGGCACTCTTTCAGGAGGACAGCAGCAGCGGGTTTTTATCGCAAGGGCCCTTGCTTCGCAGCCGTCTATCCTGATCCTGGATGAACCCACCACCGGAGTTGACGCAACCACCCAGACCCAGTTCTATGACATACTCGATCACATCAACCGGGAGAAGATGATAACTCTGGTGCTGGTCACCCACGATATAGGGGTTGTTACAAAACACGTTAACAAGGTGGCCTGTCTTAACCGGAGCCTTGTATTTCACGGCGATCACGAGGAGTTCTGCAACTCGGTTCAGGCTGCGCGACTTTTCGGGCCGGAGGTGCATATTATTTGTCATAAACATTAACTGCAGTTCCAAGTTCCAGGTTCCAGGTTCCAAGCAACGGAATTACAATCAATTGAATTATTATTAACTTCACTTGAAACTTGAAACCTGAAACCAGATCATAATCACTATGGAGATACTACAATACTCATTCATGCAGCGGGCCCTCCTTTCCGGGACACTTATCGGTCTCGTATGTTCCATTCTGGGAGTCTTCCTGATACTCAGGAGGGACGCGATGATCGGACACGGACTGGCCCATGTAACCTTCGGCGGCGTTGCACTGGGACTGTTTCTGAACATATCTCCCCTGGGCACAGCTCTGGTAGTAGCGGTCACTTGCTCAATATGGATCCTTAAGCTCCGTGACAGGGCAGGGGTTCATGCCGACACCGCAATAGGTATATTTGCCAGTGTCGGAATGGCACTGGGCATCCTTATCGCGAGTTTTTCCGGAAAGTTCAGTGTTGAGCTTTTCAGCTATCTTTTCGGCAATATTCTTGCGATTGGAACTGGTGAGGTCTGGGTAGCAGCCGCACTTACCGCGGTAGTAATTTCAGCCGTTATCTTCAACTACAACGACCTTGTCTACACGACTTTCGATCACGAACTGGCAAGGGCATCCGGGATACAGGTTGGGAACCTTGATACGCTTCTTGCGGTCCTTACAGCTGTAACAGTGGTTCTTGCAATGAAGGTAGTCGGCCTCCTTCTCGTTGCTGCGCTCATTGTTATTCCGGCGGCTACGGGACTTCAGTTTGCGTCGAACTTCAAAGCCGCTATAGCCATGTCCGGATTAACCGGAATGATATCTGTTCTCGGAGGCCTTTTTGCCGCATACTACCTGGACCTCCCGGCGGCCGGGGCCATCGTTCTACTGGCCTTCATGATCTTCGTGACTGTTATGTTATTGGCACGTTTCAGCGGCCTGCACAGACACTGATTGATTAAAAAATATGGATCATCTCCAAATTAGCCAGTTGAATATTGTTATAATTCATTCATAAGCTGGGGTTTTGGGTGTAATCACTCGCCTTCGCAACCCCCTTTTAGCTTCGCTTCGTGATTCACCAAAACCCCGGCTTGATATAATCGAGCTATTTTAGGAATCCCATGTCTATGAACGACCTGAAAGAACACAGCACAAGAGTTATCGAAGTTATTCAGCGGACTTACAACGTTATCAGTGTCAGAGCGCAAAAGCCCGAAAGCTTTGACTACCAGCCAGGACAGTGCGTGAAACTAACTATCAGCTCGCCAAGCGGGGAGGTAAACAGGTTCCTCTCATTTTCCTCGTCGCCGACAGAGCCTTTTGTCGAATTCACCAAAAAGGTATCCGATTCCGATTTCAGCAAAGCCTTCTCCTGTCTCAAGACCGGTGATCCAATTACCTACAGGGGACCAGCCGGGTGTCTTGTCTACGAAGGGGAATTCCCAAAGGTCGCGTTTATCGCCGGGGGGATAGGGATCACACCCATTCGATCCATAATCAGACACACGGCCGATAAAGAGATATTTACCGACAGGGTGCTGCTGTATGCAAACAGGACCGAGGACGATATCGCCTTCAGGGAGGATCTGGACATGATCGCAAACAAGGATCCCACTTTCACAATCCGGCACATCATTGAAAATCCGTCCGCGGACTGGAAGGGAACCAGTGGGCTGCTTTCGGTGGAAGTGATCGAGTATATGATACCCGACATCCTCAAAAGAGTGATCTATATATGCGGATCACCCCCCTTTGTATCGTGTATCGAGACGGACCTGAAGGCGTTGAGTGTGACTGAAGACCAGATTGTGAAGGAAGAACTATCTGGTTATGAATCGCTGTTATAAAATCAAGTTGAAAGTTAAAAGTTGAAGGTTAAACGTGTGTTTACCCCCCTCCCTTGATGGGAGGGGCAGGGGGAGGGTGACAATATTATCCCCCTCTCCTCGCCTGCCGTTCAAGTTTTTCACTACGGCAGGCTTCCTCTCCCCTTCTAAATTCTTTTTTCCAGCAGCTAGAACTTAAGCGAAATCGCTGCGCCTCCCGAAATACTCTTTCCATCTGCATCCGCCGAAGCGGCAACGTCCAGGAATCCTCCTACACCAAAGCCGGCGTGAATAAGAGCATTGGCGCTGTCCAGGGCGAGGTTCTGGGAGAAACCCGCTCTGAGCTGTATACCCACCAGGTTTATTTCAGCACCCACCGCCATTTCCCGGAATTCAGCGCCGGACAGGCTCGTCGTAGTTGTCAGGTCCAGGTCGGCAACCACCATTACTATGGGAAGATCCCAGGCAATACCCGCGCGATACCGGGATTCCAGTTCCAGGGTCCCAGCTGTACCGGGAAGTGTAAATTCGGGGGAATTGATATTTTTTCCCACTACACCGCCTCGTAATGTCGGCAGCAGTTCGAACTGCAGACCCACATCGATAGCTGTCGCGGACTCACTCTTCCCGTTTTTTGTCAGCTCGTCCTTGATATTGGGGTTTGTATTATTGAAAAGGGCCAGGGATGTGGCGTAAGTCTTGGCCTGGATCTGCCTCAAGTTGGCGCCCAGGGCATATGAGCCGAACTCCTTGGCCCCTGTAAGTACGACCTGCCTGTCTTCCAGTCCCTTGAACAGTAGTGTGGATGTGTTGTTGCTAATAAAGGTAGTAGCTGTCGAACTGGCTGTATTTACATTTATCGTATCCATGGAAGTGATCATCGACGCGATAACTTCGTAGTTGTAGCTCACGGCGCCGGCGAAATTGAAAACATTCAGGCTCACCCCGCCGGATGCGTACATCATCAGATCTATTGAATTTTCACCCGATACATTCAGCTGACTGATCAGGCTTACTATCTGATCCAGGTCAGTAGTGGTAGCACCAGGCGCCCAGGTGGCAAAATCCTGCCCTCCAGTGATGTTTTCTATCTGGGTCAGCTTGGCGTCAATATCGATGTGATCGTCAAAACGTACCGTGGCTGGAGCTACAAATTCAAACATCCTTCCCCGAGCGAGACCGGCTGGGTTGTAGTTGACAGAACCAACCCCCTTAGCGGCAGCTACGTAAGCCCCGCCCAGTGCCTGTCCGCGGACATCGGTATAGGGAAAGGGGAAAGCATGCGCCGAAGCTACTGACAACGCCAGCACCAGCGCCAGAATAAGCAGAAGGCAAACCCTTTTCATATGATCCTCCTTTGTAAGGTTGTTGTGATTTTGACAGGGTCGTAAAGCGAAAAGTGTCATTTCCACTTTTAAACAGTGGCAATTATATCTTCATTGGTAATCTCAAGCAACCGCTTCATTTTCTCCAGGAAATCAACATTGATAGCGTCGTAAAAAGTCCATCCATGGCTTTTTACGAGTCCATCAATATTGACCGAAAAATTAAATAGTGTATAGAATGTCTTACTAACACTGGGGGGACGGCCTGACAATACAGCCGTGAATAGAAATTCAAAAGTTATAAAATCAAACCCTGGGAGAATAGTTATGCCGATAGAAGGTGACGGACACACTCTTGCGGTCTTTGTGGATTTCGAGAATGTGGCCCTTGGATTCAAGGGGAAAAAGGGGAAGGATAAGAAGTTCGAGATCAACAAGGTCATGGAACGTCTTGTGGAGAAGGGGAAGATAGTCGTGAAGAAGGCCTACGCCGACTGGTCACGATACGCGGATTACAAACGCTCCCTTCACGAGGCGGGCCTCGAACTCATAGAGATCCCCAAACGCCACATGACTGGGAAGAACTCGGCCGATATCAAGATGGTCGTTGATGCTCTGGACCTTTCCTGGGCGAAAGAGCACATTGATACCTTTGTTCTTGTCTCGGGCGATTCGGATTTCTCTCCTCTCGTCTCCAAGCTCAAGGAGAACGGGAAGAGTGTCATCGGGCTCA
>QIFJ01000208.1 GCA_003229755.1 Pseudomonadota bacterium | reverse complement strand
CACCGGCAGACTCACCGACAAAAAAACCTGATATCCATAGTGATCCAATTTTATATTTATTCGGAACCCGAAACTCGAAACGCGGAACTCAAAAAATGGTTATTTACATGGACAAACCAAACGGCGAAGGGTGGGCGCACCTCCTGTCCGACCAGGCCGGTGAAGAGGGGTCTGAAGAGCTAAGGAGCTTTGCCGGAAGAATAGGCATTATCCGGAGGCTCCAGTCCCGCGGCACCTACGCCGAGCACTACGATATCAGGGAACGTGATATTTCCAGGGCGGGGTCAGCAGGCATAGGGGTTGTCAGCCGCAGGAAGCTTGCGGAGATACTCAGGGACAAGAAGGCCCAGATGGGGCCTAAGGATTAGCGGCCAGGTCATGAAGGGGAGAAGGGGAGAACCGGGGAAACGGTGATTAACTTAGTCAGGAGAGATGGGAAAGGAAGTATAAAGTTGTTGGTTGAAACTTTTAACTTTCAATTTTCAACTCGTTATACTCTTTTACATCTGGTATCCCGGTTCTGCCTCCGAGCTTGAGACTTACCCTTGACGCTGCCCATGCTCCGAAGTCAAGGCATTTCAGCTTATCCCATCCATTGATCAGGCCGAAAGTGAAACCAGCGTGAAAGGTATCGCCGCAGCCGGTTGTATCAACTGCTTCCACTTCGTAAGCAGGACGCTTTGTTATTTCACCGCCCACAATAGCCACGTAACCCTCCTCGCCAAGAGTGATGCCCACTACTTCCGGTCCGAGATCTGCGATTTTCCTGCACGCTTCGATCTCATTCCCCTCACCGGTAAAAGCTTTTGCAAACGTTCTGGAAGCTATGAAAAAATCGCAAAGACCTGCCAGCTCCAGCATTCCTTCCCTTAAGGTTCCGGCATCAACGACTACCTTCGTACCGCTCTTCCTCGCCTCCCTGCACGCCTCCATTGTTGCATCAATAAAAAGACCATCTGTGTAAAGGACATCGGTATTCCTGATCTGGTTGTAGTCGATCTCATCCGGATGTGGTACTGCTCCCGATGGCCGCTGCCAGAAGATAGTTCTTCTTCCGGACCATGGTTCCACAGCGATAAATGCGAATTGTGACGAACAATCTTCCCTGACATGTAACCCGCTGGTGTCAACACCTTCTTCTATGAGAGATTCGATGATCTCATCGCCGAAAGAGTCGCTGCCTACCACACCTGTAAACGTGCATTTCACTCCCCAGCGGGACAGAGCAACCATTGCAGTGGCTACAGGTCCGCCGCCCTGGATGATCATTTCCGTAAATTCGCATTTTGCATCCGCAGGAGGATAGCGTTCCACGATCCCAAGGTAGTCGATGGAACACTGGCCCAATCCAAAAACCTGGAATGTACTGTCTCTCAAATAATTATCCTTTCTATCGGACTTGCATCTCAGCACGTGAAGGAGTAAAAAGCCTATAGCTACTATTTGGCTAATTTATTGCTTAATCTCCCAGTTAGCCGCTGGTCAATATACAATAAGCAGGTTCCTGCAAAGGCGAGTGATTACACCCAAAAACCCGGCCAGATAAATAAAACACACCAATATTCAAAAAAATCTAATTGGGTAATGAACCAGTGTTACTAATAGTTATTGTAACATTGAACCTTGAAAATTGAACGTATCTGGATAGGGAAAAGACTTGAGATGAAAGGTTCTAAACGCAGGCACAGGAAAACGATACTTTTTATATTTACAGCTTTACTTACCGGCCTGCCGACGTTGGCCTATGCGAACATAGGCCTACCAATGATCTTCATCACACTGCCCTGGATGGTCTTATCCCTTATACCGGTTATAGCAGTGGAAGGCCATATCTGCTCTCGCAGGCTGGATCTGACGGCTGGTAAAGCTATAAAAGTCACAACCGCTTCAAACCTCACATCTACTTTCATCGGTATTCCCGTCTCATGGGGCATTCTGGTAGCATTGCAGATGCTTACCGGCGGCAGTGGCTCTCAAGGTATTGATACTGTTCTGGGGAAACTTCTGGCTGTGACGTGGCAGGCGCCATGGCTTATACCCTATGAAAAGGAGTTATACTGGATGGTGCCCTCAGCAGGTATGGTCCTAATGTTACCTTATTTTTTCGCCTCGTGGCTGGTTGAGTATCAGGTGTCAAGAAGGCTCCTCCCGGATAAGGACAGGAGAGATGTAAAGCGAACTGTCCTGTACGCGAACCTGGCAAGTTACGCTCTGCTGGAGCTCGTAATAGCTGGTTATCTTATTTACTCGGTTTTGACTGCTTCCTGATTTTTCTTTTTCTGAGGATTTGGGTGAGGCAAGATTTCTCACGCCCGTTCGCTTCACTAGTTTTTCTTTGCGAGCTTTGCCCTTCGACGTTGCTCAGGGCCGTGAGCCTGTCGAACGGCGCCTTTGCGTGAACCCCATGCTTCAGAGTGGAGTTTCTGAATTAATTTCGGCGTCTGTTAAACTAAGAAGACAGGGGATACAAATTAATAAGGAGACAAAACAATGGCAAGAGAAAGCTCAAAACCGCTGGATGCAGGAGATAAATTTCCGGGGATTGAATTCGACACCGTTGAGGGAAGCAGGCTTGTTCTGCCGGACCACCTCAAGAATAAGTGGGGTGTTTTTTTTATTTACAGGGGTTCCTGGTGACCTTTCTGTCGTCAGCAGTTCGCTGACTTCAGCGGCAGCCAGAGAGAGTTCGCTGATACAGGCATTAATGTGATAGCGGCATCAGTGGATAACACCGACAAGGCAGAGGAAATGGTACAGGAATTCGGGATTGATTTTCCTGTGGGATATAATCTGAGCACGATTGAGATCTCGGAGGCCACCGGTGCTTTTTACGACATTGAGGGCGGATACTTGCACGCAGCCGGGTTCATTATCGATCCTGAAGGCAAGGTCGCCAATGCCGTCTACAGCACGGGACCGATAGGGAGGCTTGCGGCAAAGGACTGTCTGGGGTGGATCAGTTTTAAGATGAGTCAGTAGGAGTAGAGCATTAGACATTCGAATGGCTCGCCTGCCGTCCAATATTGATCAACAACGGCAGGCTTCCTCTCCCACCAGCCGCCTTCGCGTAAAGCTTCGTCGCGCCAAGGGGGAGAGGAAGAATAAGGTTGTAGAGCTGTTTGATAGCCCAGAGCCCAGTGCCCAAAGCCTGTAACCCAAAACGCTACCTACAGTTTGATCAGCTTCTGGAGCTCGTAGGAAGCCTTTTTGGCGAGGGAATCGTTCCTGGATTTTGCCATCTGTGCCAGGATCTTAATACTGTCTTCGTGTTCTACTTTTCCAAGTACAGCGGCTAGCGAAACGAGGGCATCAGGAGGGAAGTTCTCTGACTTCTTGAGGATTCTCTTGACGACGCCTGAATCGTAACTCCTCCGGGAGAGTTCCAGAATATATTCCTGCACATTGCCTTTGATCTGGATATTTGTATCCAGCAGATGTCCCAACGATGATATTGCTGCTGATGCCTGATCCCAGTCGATATCAGAAGCAGTCTCTTTTGCTCTATCTATTTTCTTTTTAAGAGACTCAAATGCACGCTGGTCACCTGAGAGCCCCAATCCGCGAATCGCTTCTTTTCTGACACTGTACGCGGGATCTTTCAACTTTTCCTCGAAGTGGTCGAAACTTTCCCTGGGAGCGAGGAGAGCCAATATATTCAGGGAGTCGAGACGTATCTGGGGATTCTCATGGTCGATCCTTTTCACAACTGTCCCGACGACCAAAGGGACAAGGGTCTTATCTTGAATGTTTCCCAGGACTTTGATTATTGTGCAGAGCGCCTCTTCAGCCAGGCCATCGTCATCTACCAGACCAGCCAGGAAGGCAGCCGATTCCGAGTTCATGTCAAGAAGGATCTCGGCAGCCTGTTTTCTTCGCCAGATATCATCCGATTCCCTTATGATATTTGCCAGGTGAGGAACGGACCAGGCCCCCATCAGAGTAAAGAACTTTCCAAGAATAATACGGTTCTCCTTGGCAACCCTGAGAAACGCTTTTCTGGCCTCTTCCAGCGCAGTACTATCGGCTATTTCGGTCAGTGCCTGATGAGCAATCTGTTTTTTCTCCCTGGTCTCAGTGTGCTCCACAAGTAACTCGCTAATAGCCAGGGCCTCTTCGAACCTGTCACTTTCGATGAGATATGGAACTATCATGGCAAGGGGACTTGCGCGCTTGGCATATTCTGCCGGAGAACTGGCTGAATCCAGATGTTCAAGGTACTTTTCCCTGTACTCGAGGAAGCTCTTGATCAAGCGAATTATTGAGATCTTTTCACGACTGTGAGAGGGAAGGTCATCCATGGACATAAGGCCTGATTCGTACAGCTCCTGTAGTAGTATCATTGATTCAGATGTGTCAAGCTGCACAAACCTGGTGGACAGTTTATCAAGGATTCGAGGGAGTTTGTCGGGTCCAAACATCTGTGTTACCTGCTTCTTATTGCTGGATATGTCCCTGATATAGAGAGGAAAAACAGAGTAGAGGAGCTCGGGCGCCATAAACTGCAGAGTCTCTTCCTCACAGGCCTCCTCAGTCAGAGTCGGATTTGACGCTAGATCGAGGTTCATGAGGAAGGCATAGACCTGTTCCGGGTTGCTCAGTGGTTTTAACGCATAGTGCAGAGTCTCCTTCTTGACTACCTCGAGCTTGGCAGATTCCATGGTCTGAAGTGTCGGCAGCAGTTTGAGATCCTTCCTGAGACGGGAAAGAGCCAGGGTTACCCTCCAGGGAATGCTGCGTCTTGTGGAGATGAAGTCCTCGTTGAAAATGAAGGAAGCATTCCGGATGCCGTGCTCAGCCAGGCTCTTTTCGAATCTCTCTTTAGTATCTTTATGATTCATGTCCACCAGGGACTGTTCACTCATCAGGTCAATGAAGTGTGAAAATTCCTCCTTACTGATCCTGGTGGAAATAGAGATGCTTGTTAATCCCATTCTCTGGAGGAATTCGAGGAATTTTGTGACGTAAACGTCAGCCATCCTCTTGGTCATTACCTGGGAAATGGGCAGTTCGTGGGGTGCGGCGCCTTCGATAAAGATCTCGTCCTGTTCGTCTTCCTCCCTGGTATAGAAAGTCAATTCGCCGGATCTGGCGGCAAGGGCTGTAAAGGTCTCGTAAAGACCTGCCTTGGCTCCATTTGATTCGGGATGATTCGGAAGATAGTATCCGGTTCGGAGAAAAGCCTGGGTCAGGGAGATCACAAAATCCTTGATCACGGTTTCTGTGTTCTGTCCAGGGGTAGCCTGCTCCAGGCCGTCTGGGTCTTTGGCCATATCGATCACCTGTAAATGAAAGTCATATTCTACAGGAACAATATAACAGATATAGCGAAATCCGCCATGAAAATAACAAATCTGTAACCTGCGATGATTGTGGTTGTCGCGAATTCTACTCTTTACTCCTGAACATCTCTGGCATCTTTTCGGGTGATTTACTTGTCCGGAAGTCTCGATGTAGTTAAAATAAAAGTATGGATCCTTCGAATCTGCGTCAGCGGCATATCACATATCAGGCTGGGTGAAAGGAAAAGCATTATGAAGAGCGATCCTGAGAACCAGAATACGTACACAGAAGAAGAGATAAAAGAGGAGAACCGGAAGATCCGGATATTCCGGTTCGTATCAGATCTGACAATGCAGCGTCTTTACACCGAACTTCTTACGATCGAGGAGGCGAGGGATGCGGTGTCCCAACTCCGGCAGGTCGCCAAGAACCTGTTTCCGGGAAAAGGTGATGTATTCGATCTCGTGGTGTCACCGAGGATGGAGCGAGTTATTGACGAGAGATTCGGGATAACCCGAACCGATTTGAACTAGTTCCAGGCTCTATATAAAACCCTTGAACCTGCTTAACGCAGAGGGCCGCAAGGAGGGCTACTCAGCCCTAGCGCAGGGAACCGCGGGGAAAACCAACAAGCAATAAAACTATTCATGGTAAACATCTAAAATATAAAAGAGAAAGAGTTATTAGTAATTGAATGTTTGATTGAAACCTAATCTTGTGTTTTCTCTGCGGCCCCCTGCGGTCCGCCCGTATGGGCGGCCCTGCGGCCCTCTGCGTTAAAGCTCTTATCGGTTTTTGATGTTCCAATGC
>QIFJ01000169.1 GCA_003229755.1 Pseudomonadota bacterium | reverse complement strand
CCAAAACCCCGGCCATATGAAAACACTTCACCGAAATCCCAACAACTAACAACCAACAACTTGATCAATCAAAGCCCGGTACTTATCCGCCAGCTTATTCCAGGACACGGATCAACTCCCGTGAGTTTCCTTGTCCGAGGAAAGGTTCCTGTCAGGATTCATTAGAACGTGATCTTATCTGACAGCGGCAAGGGCGCTTTCGTAATCAGGTTCCTGGGCAATTTCGGGCACCTGTTCCGTGTAGATAACATTGCCGCCCGCATTTATAACCACGATCGCTCTTGCCATCAGCCCCGCGATGGGCCCATCAGCTATCCTCACTCCGTAGTTGTCACCAAAGGTCCTGTAGCGGAAGCACGAAAGAGTAGTAACTTTATCCAGACCCTCGGCACCGCAGAATCTCGACTGGGCAAAAGGAAGGTCCTTGGAAATGCAAAGAACCTCTGTATTTTCCAACCCCGCCGCCTCTTCGTTGAACCTCCTTATTGATGCAGCGCATACATCAGTGTCCAGGCTGGGGAAAATATTTAGCACCAGTTTTTTTCCTGCGTAATCATCCAGAGTTACATCGGAAAGATCGTTTGCTGTAAGCATAAAATCAGGCGCCCGGACGCCCACCTCCGGCAAGTCTCCCACAGTGTTTATCGGATTTCCTTTCAAAGTAATTTGAGCCATCTCTTACCTCCTCACAAAAAAGCTGTCCACCCAAAAAAAAAATTATTAACTACTATTATAAATTAAGTTTGACAAAAGGCTAATTGGCGATAGAATTTATATATAGTATTTCCAGATTCGATACGGATTATTGATATGATCGTAAAAAGTCCATCCGTGGCTTTTTACTCTTTATCGTTTATTTTACAACGGGAAGGAGGTGAACGCGGGTGAAAAAGGAAATTACCAGGGAAGCCAGAAAGCGGGAGGCTGATTACTGGGCGTTACAGAAAAGGGCCCTCAGGGACACACCTGTCAAAGCCTGCCGCAAGTGAAACGGTTGAAAATCCTGACGCTGCCGGTCGGCAGCCAAGCTCGAGGCAGATACGGCGACAAGTAATTACAGGTTCCGTCGTTCGTATCTGCCTCATTTATTTATCCCGGACGTTTTTTTATGACTATCAAGCAAGCTCACGACTTTTTCCTTCAGATACACGTAACCTCCCGATGCAATTTGAGGTGCGAACACTGTTACCAGGACGGGACGAACAGCGCGGAGATGACCTTCGAGCAGATCGTCGAGTCGGTGGATGAGGTGGCCAGCACACTTGATGTATGGAGTGACTCCTACGGGATCGAGTTTGACAGGAGCGCCAACGTAACCGGCGGAGAGCCATTCTACCGCGACGATCTGATGGATATTCTCAGACATATTAAGAACAGGGGTTTCGATATTTATCTGCTCACCAACGGCACACAGGTTGATAACGGCAGGGCCGAAGAGCTGAGTGATGTTGGGATTGCTGGTGTGCAGGTGAGCATCGAGGGACCCGAAGAAGTGCACGACAGCATCAGGGGAAAAGGAAGCTACACCGAAGCGATGAAAGGCGTCAAAGCTCTATTGGCGGCTGGTCATTCTGTTGCCCTTAATATGACATTATCTACCCTTAACGCTGGACATTTCATGCAAATGGCTGATATCGCCTCTAATATGGGGGTTCATCGGTTTGGCTTTTCCCGGATAGTACCCTACGGTTCAGGAGAGAAGCTGTCCCAGAACATGCTCACAACCCGGGAGGTTCACGAGCTGTACGAGGAAATTTCGAAACTGAAATTTGAAAACATGAGGATAGTGACCGGAGATCCGGTAGCTTCATGCCTCCTTTTTCCGGAGGCAACAGGAGCTACGGGGAAAGTACCCGTAGGAGGATGCTCGGCAGGTCTTTCTGGAATAACCTTTATGCCTGACGGCACAATCCTTCCATGCAGGAGGCTGGACGTTCCTTTAGGAAATATCCTTGCAGATTCCTTCCGGGAAATATGGGCTACCTCACCGGTTCTTCAGGATCTCAGGGACAAGAGCTTATACCCGGGAAAGTGCGGCACTTGCGCAATATGGGCTTCCTGCAGAGGATGCAGGGCCATCGCTTACGCGAACACACTCCTGGCCGGTGAGGGTGACTACCTCGCTGACGACCCCCAGTGCTTCCATTCTTTTCCCGAGTCCTCTGGGGATTAGTGGAAGTTACTCCTCTTTGACTGCTTCAACATCCAGCGTAATCTGTACTTTACTACCGATAACAACTCCACCGCCTTCGAGCTCAGCGTTCCAGATCATGCCGTAATCCTCCCGGTTGATCGTTGCTGTCGCCGTGAAGCCTATGTGCGTCTTACTCTCGAAAGGGTCGACCATTGGGCCGAAATAAGCTACATCAAACGTAACCGGCTTACTGATCCCTCTTATCGTCAGATCACCAGATACATACCCGCTGCCGTCGGAAAGGTCAGCATCTGTACTAACGAACGCCATCTCCGGGAAATTTGCCACATCCAGGAAATCACCGCTCTGGAGATGATCGTCCCGATCCTTGATGCCGGTGGAGATGGATGAAGTACTAATAACAGCGTCGATCTTCATACTGGACGGATCGTCAGGATCGTAATTAAATGTACCCCTGACATCCTGGAACAGGCCTTTAACGTTGCTGAGCATGAAGTGTCGTACGGCAAATCCTGCTCCCGAATGCGCCGGATCAATATTCCACTTTGCCATGATAATCCTCCCTTCTGCTGTCAGTTCCTGTTTTTACTCCCTAATACTAAGGTAGCTCAGCATTTCCTAATGTCTATTGGGAATTTCTAAAAAGGGTTCACCTCCAAATAAGATTGACAGAAGACCATTTAGCGATAAAATTATTACTAGAGCATCCCCGCCATCGATACACATCCTTGACAGGGTCGTAAAAGTCATCAACCGCTATCGTTTATCTTGAACGGAAAGGAGGTGAACCCAGGTGAAAAAAGCAATTACCAGGAAAGCGCGTAAACGGGAAGTTGACTTCTGGACAGAGCAGAAAAGTGCCCTCAGGGATACGCCCGTCAAAGCTTGCCGCAAGTGTAACGGTTGTAAATCCTGACGCTGCCCTCAGCGGCCAAACTCGAGGCAGATACGGTGGTATTCAGGTAACTGAATCAGCTGTCCGTATCTGTCTCATTTATTTTCCAGGACCTGCCGTTATGACTATCAATCGTCAAAGTCACCCTCCGGCCCCTTGTCTGAATCAATGGCAGCGGCTTTGGCGGCGATCTTCTCTTCTGTCCATTGGACAGGATCCTCTATCCTTCCGACCTTGGGTCCAAGGTCGAAGGATCCCGTTGAAAGGATGGCATCCACCGCCAGGGGAGCTGTATCACCCGCGTTGAACACGTTTGTGAGCAGCTCAAATATAAAATCCTCTACCGCTCCAGCCATCCTGGTTCTGATCTCCTCTGACAGGCTCAGCAGGTGATTTTCGAAAAGCAGGTTCAGCTTCTTGTAGTCGCCGCCCTTAAGACCTTTGTCCGCCGCGTAGGCGACCATCTCTTCCCAGAGCTCGTCGGTAACACCGTTATCCGATACTTTTGCGAACTCCCCGTTCTCGTCGAGGATGGCGTTACCATAGTCGTTGACCTTAACCCCCCAGGTAAGCATCTGGAGTGCGGTAGCAACGTTCGCCTTCGTAGTTTTCGTTTCGGAGGCGATCTTTCGCAACCGCTCGCTGCTGTTTCCCGAGGTCCCGTGCTGCGCCCCGGAGATCCTGTACGGCTCCAGGGAGCTGTGAATTTGTGTTGTCAGGTCTATCTGGATACCAGCGTCCGATTCTTCTATCCCGTGTGTCGTGCCGTTGTTTAGGGCTATCCAGTCAGGGAAGATATCATGGGCATTCAAGCCCTTTATGAGGAAGAGAGCCTCTTCCACGGTGGAAAGCCCTTCCTTGCCCTTTATCTCTCCGACTTCCGTCTCAAGACCTGCCCACGAAGGCACGTAACCTGCTAAGGCTATATTGGCCAACAGGTTCAGGTCGTCCGGCAGGTGAGAGGCGTCTATAGCTATGGAGGTTATACCCGCGTCAAACATTGATGGTATTTCCACTCTTGCCCTTGCCACATCTTCGTCGCCTTTTATTCCATAGTGGTCCGCATGGATGGCAACCGGTATCGTGATCCCCAGTTCGTTAGATATGGCATCCACCATCCTTGCCAGGTTCCAGAAGTTGATTGCGCAATAGGCGTTAGCGCCCCCCTCGGACTTGGCGATCTCCACTATAATGGAAGCGTTGGCCCTCTGTGCCGCTTTCAGCGCGCCCCTGATGACGAACTGGTTGCGGCCGTTCGCAGCGATCGTCATGACCCCTCCCCTGGCTAACATGGCCCTGTCAACAGCCTTTCCACTGACGATAAGTGCCCTGGAATTGGGAAATAGCCTGGCAATGTTTGGCGGACGGCCAACAGAAAGCGCCTTCTCAAAATCCCTACCTGAAACAGTTGACATAAAGATCTCCTTTGAGCTCTCAGGGGCTGGAAATTGGAGAGTTAGAAATTGTTACATGGATCTTGCAATCACACTCCGTGAATAATACACAGATTACACTTTTTAGCGGCTGTAAATCAAGATTCTGTCTTATTTCAAGTTGTTGGTTGGTTGTTTTCAGGGATCATCCTCAAATTAGTTGGTGAAATTTCGGTATAATGTATTCACCAGACCGGGCTTTTGGGTGTAATCACTCGCCTTCGCAACCCCCTTTGAGCTTCGCTTCGTGATTCACCAAAACCCCAGTCTGGTATGTATTGATTCATTTAGGGTTCCTGTAAAAGGCCCTGAAGCGAAACGAGAAAGGCGTTGCGAAGCCGAAGGGTCTTTTACAGGAACCTATTCTAATAAATTAACCACTAATTAATTTGGAGATGGACTCATAAAGCTATCGACTAACAACCTTTACTTAAGCGCCGCCTCAATCGCCCTCTCGATCCCGTCATCAGGTATATCATAATGGGTAACCATCCTGACCTGCTCATGGTCAATGGCAAGAGCCAGCACATTCGCTTTGCGCAAGTGATCCACAAATGCGCCTGACATATCTCCGTTTTCCGGTGGGGTTTTTTTCACCTGCTCCTCAAACCATTGCGGTTTTATCCTGAGCATGACTATGTTCGACTCCGGCTTAACCGGGACATCGATACCGCTGATCTCAGAAAAGCCGCCAGCCAACGATCGAGCTGCCTCGTGGTCACTGCTTATCCGTTCTGCCATCACTTCCAGTGCGACTATACCTGCCGCTGCGATGATACCTGCCTGCCTCATCCCGCCGCCGAACATCTTTCGAACCCTTCTTGCCTCCGTTATGAACTCTTTTGCGCCAGCCAGGATAGAGCCCACAGGAGCACCTAACCCTTTTGACAGGCAGAACATCACCGAATCGAAGCCGAATACAGCAGCTCTTACTGTGATATCCAGGCTTTGGGCCGCGTTGAAGATCCTTGCGCCATCAAGATGCGCTGGAACACCGGCTTCTTCCGCGACACTCAGGATCTCCCTTGTTCTATTAAGGGGCATCACCTTGCCGCCAGCCATATTATGAGTGTTTTCCAGGACTATAAGTGCGGTCCTGGACATGTAATAGATATCGGGCCTGATTGCCCCCCTCACCTGTCCGGCAGTCATCATCCCGTCATCCGAACAGATAGGATGGGCAAGGAGACCGGAAAGCGCAGCCATTGCAGCCATCTCGTAATTCGAGATGTGGCTCCTCTCCTCCATAACTACCTCGCTGCCGGGGCTGCACTGGATGTGAAGGGCAGTCTGGTTTCCCATTGTCCCGGAGGGCATGAGTATTGCCGCCTCCATTCCCAGTTTTTCAGCCGCCATTTCCTCAAGCCTGTTTACAGTAGGGTCCTCGCCGTAGACATCGTCGCCTACATCGGCCTGGGCCATAGCCTTTCTCATCTCGGGCGTAGGTCTGGTTACGGTATCTGACCGCAGGTCTACAACCTGATCGTTCCCCATGGCAACTCCTTTATCAGACAAGCAACATCCGGTTCCGGGAGAACTCTTTCGGCGTTAAGTAAATGAAGAGGTGTCAGCCGGGTTCTGGACCAACAGGATAACATTCCTCCTCTCAA
>QIFJ01000305.1 GCA_003229755.1 Pseudomonadota bacterium | reverse complement strand
TAAGGGCCTGCTTGCACGGACCGACGGTTCTCTGTACCAGATCATCGATCATCTGCTCGAACTTGGCCCTGGTGAGCTTGATATTCAGGTGTTTGGGACCGCTCTGGTCGGCCGTGACAAAAGGCAGATTGATGTCTGTTTCCTGGGTAGTGGAGAGTTCGATCTTGGCTTTTTCGGCGCCTTCTTTGAGTCGCTGCATGGCCATGGCGTCGCCCGAGAGATCGATCCCCTGGTCCTTTTTGAACTCCTCCACAAGGTATTTGATGATGCGCTGATCGAGGTCATCGCCTCCCAGGTGAGTATCGCCGTTGGTGCTTTTTACCTCCACCACATTGTCACCAACCTCCAGGATGGAAATATCGAAGGTGCCGCCGCCGAAGTCGTATACAGCGATCTTTTCGTTGGTCTTTTTGTCCAGCCCATATGCCAGCGCGGCTGCGGTCGGTTCGTTGATGATCCTCAGGACCTCCAGACCGGCGATCTTGCCCGCGTCCTTGGTGGCCTGTCTCTGGCTATCGTTGAAATATGCAGGTACAGTAATGACCGCCTGGTGGATAGTTCCGCCAACGTAATCCTCTGCCGCTTTTTTCAGTTTCTGAAGTATCATGGCGGAGATCTCAGGCGGCGCGTAGGATTTTCCCGCGATCTCGATGACCACGTTGCCGGACCCGTCTTTGTCAACCTTGTATGGAACGATATCGATCTCATCCGGCACTTCCTTGAGCCTGCGTCCCATGAAGCGCTTGATGGAGTAAACTGTATTTTCCGGGTTCGTTACAGCCTGGCGCTTAGCCACCTGGCCTACGAGGCGCTCATCATCTTTAGTGATGGCCATCACGGACGGTGTGGTCCTGCCGCCCTCTTCGTTGGGGATAAGTTTAGGGCTTCCACCCTCCATGACCGCAACAGCCGAGTTAGTTGTTCCGAGGTCAATACCGATTACCTTACTCATCTTTAAATTTCCTCCTTGATCAATTTTGATAGGGTCGTAAAAAGTCCATATAAAGCTAACCATAATAGGGTTTATGTCAATGAATCTTACAAGAAATTGGAAATTGGAAATTGGAGCATTTGAGCATTTGAGCATCAGAACACCAGGTGTTTGAAGTTGCTGTTATAAGTAATTGATTGTTGGTTTACTAGAAACCAGAAACTGGAAACCAGAAACTCGCTTAATCAAGGTTCTTGACATTGTTTTCCGGAGTAAATATTAAGAAAGCAGATGAATCCTCTACAAACCAAAACTTCCGGTGCCGCGAGCCCCATAGTTGTACCCCGGCCAGGGCACAGTATCTCCCGCTCTGATATAGACAAGGACGCCTTGAAGGTGCTCTACAGACTTCACAGACACGGTCACATAGCTTATCTTGTGGGCGGCGGTGTCCGGGACCTCCTTCTGGGGCGGAAGCCCAAGGACTTCGATATCAGCACATCCGCCCATCCCCATGAGATAAAGAAGCTGTTCGCTAACTGTCGTCTTATAGGACGGCGTTTCAGGCTGGCCCATATTTATTTCAGCGGAAACAAGATAATCGAGGTATCAACCTTCAGGACCAACTCGGAATTAGATCTCGATGATGGTCCCATCAGGTCGGATAATACTTTCGGTACTCCTGCCGAGGATTCATTCAGGAGAGATTTTACTGTCAACGCTCTTTTTTACAATATCTCGGACTTCACGGTCATCGATTTTGTTAACGGCCTGGATGATCTGCATGACCATATTATCCGCATCATCGGTGACCCATTTGTCCGTTTCACAGAAGATCCCATCAGGATGCTGCGTGGTGTGCGGTTTGCCGCCCTCCTGGACTTTACGCTGGATCGTTCTTCACAAAAGGCCATCAGGTCCATGAAAGACCAGATATGGCAGGGCGCCACACCCAGAATACTGGAGGAGATTTTCCGGATGTTCGGCAGAGGCAAGGGTAGCAATGCCTTTGCTTTGCTCCGGAAGCTAGGCCTCATGGAAACGATATTCCCCGAAGTGTACCATCACGTCGCGGAGGAGGGGCCTGATGAATACATGGGCATTCTCTCAAGGCTGGACGCTTCCTTCCATAGGGGAAAAGAGCTCACACTTTCCCTTATACTTTCAACTATTTTTTACCCTCTGTGCAGACGTGAAACCGCCAGTGATCCCCGGGGAGACAAGATACAGATCGTCCGGGAAATTCTAACCCCCCTTACAGACCGGATCCAGGTTCCTAAGAGGGTGCAGGATACTATGCGCCAGTCCATAGCCGCCCAGACCAGACTGTTCGGAATCAAGAACAGGAAGTTCAGACCAAGAACGATTCTCAGGAAATCCTATTTTCCTGACGCCATGGAGCTTTTCGAGCTTTCTGCGGGCGGTGACGCTGAAGGAAAAAAACTGATAACAGAATGGAAGAAAATGGGAAGTAATTTTTCCCGAAATCACGTAGCCGATACCCAGAAGCCCAGGAAGAGAGGAAGGCGTGACCCGACAAAACGGAAGAACAGGCCTTCCTGAAAACCTCTCGATCATACTTCACCGCCCAGCCATCCCTGAAAATATCGGGGCGGTAGCCCGGGTACTCGCGAATACCGGATTTTACAACCTTCTTATCTCCTGTCCTGAAACCGATGACTGGGCAACGGCCAGAAAGCTCGCCGTATCGGCCGCGGAACTACTTCAAAAAGCCCCGATACTTTCATCCCTGCAAGAAGCTCTTAGCAGATCTGAAGCCCAATATATAATTGGAACCACTGGAAGAGAACGCAAATACTGGGATCCCTCTGATATAGATCGTTCAGCGCCTGAAATTATCCACAAGGCCACAGATGGCAGGGTTGTCCTTGTTTTCGGCCCGGAAAATTCAGGACTTTCCAACGAAGAACTTACATTGTGTCATGAGACGATCACGATACCGACAGCAGGCCCCCTGCAGAGCTATAATCTCTCCCACGCTGTGGCAATAGTACTGTTCCAGATAATTGTCGCGGACCTTCCCGGTAATACAGAACCCGCACAGGACATCGCTGATTTCGACGCCCTGGAAGGAATGTTCGGCCATATTGAGGAACTGCTTACCGAGGTGGGGTTTCTCTGGAAAAACAATCCTGATCACATGATGCGGCTAGTGCGCTCATTTATCAACAGGGCCGGACCCACCACGGCAGAAGCAACGGCATTGAGAGGGATCTGTCGGCGCTTGCTAAATTACTTACGGCACGGAGAGCGTAAGTAATTTAGCGAGTTCCATGTTCCAGGTTCCATGTTCCATGTTTACAACGATCTACAAAACTAAAAAAAACCCGATTTCAAATTAGATCATTTAATGATTATAATTATAATAATTCGTTAATTGGAACCTGGAACCTGGAGCGTGGAACTCGATCCTGATGCGAATCGCCATATTAGCAGACGTGCATGGTAATCTTCCCGCCCTCGAGGCTGTTGTAAGGGATCTCGAGGCGAGAGATGTGGATGGTGTATGGCACCTGGGCGATGCCATCGGCTACGGAGCTGACCCTTTCGCGTGCGTGCAGTTGCTCGCGGATATGGACTCTCTCCTCATCACCGGCAACCATGAGGAAGCGGCTCTTGACCTTGCCAAGGCCA
Source organism: Pseudomonadota bacterium (assembly GCA_003229755.1). Classification (GTDB taxonomy): domain Bacteria; phylum BMS3Abin14; class BMS3Abin14; order BMS3Abin14; family BMS3Abin14; genus SZUA-178. Next base: position 2,559 of record QIFJ01000305.1, on the reverse strand, counting down.
ACGGGTTCAACCCTGCCGCCCACGAAGCGATAATCTGGACCCGAAACAGCCTTTCGGATGGAGCACTGTCGCACCTGGCGGAACTTCCCCTGGACGCCTCACCCGCGTCAGGAGTTTATCTTTTTCATGGCCTGCCCGGCAGACCGGGAGATTACCTCAGAACTTCTGAAATCGCCGAAAAGGTATTTATGGATATTAATGATGACGATCCCCGGATGAAACTTGCTTTTTTCGGGCACACACACAGAAAGTCGGTATTCACGCAGCTGCCGGGAACGCCGGTCACGGCAATAGACCCTGAATCAGAGTTCATTCTGGCCCAGGGCAGGAAGTACCTGATAAATCCGGGGAGCGTGGGTCAGCCCAGAAACGGGGATCCAAGGGCCCACTACCTGATCTACGACACCAGAAACTCATCCATCGAGTTTCGCCTGGTGGAATATGATGTAAAAAAGGCCCAGTCGCGTATTCTTGAAGCGGGTTTGCCGCCCACACTTGCAGCCAGGCTTTCCCAGGGAATATAAAGATGGAGGTTACAGACCCCAGGGCCATCCTGGTTTGCAGTGATCAGGAAAAGGCAAAGACACTGGCCGAAACTCTTGAGTCCGGCGGCATCGAAGTCCAGATCGCCCCAGATATCGAATCTGTACGGGTAGGGACAGCCACCGGTGTCGATGTTATCGTGCTCTACCTGGATATGAGCGACAAACACGCCGAGCTCTGCCGCTCCTTTACCCTCAACGAAAAGACGAGAGAGACACCCCTTCTGGCGGTAACCGAATCATTACTTGATGACACCATGATCGGAGAAGCGCTTTCGGCAGGCGCTATGGACGTCTTGTCCCTCGATATCAGTCCACAGCTCTTTCTTGCAAGGATCCGAAATCTTATACTCATACACCAGGAGGAAGTGCGGATCGAAGAGACTGAAAAAAGGTACAGGAGGATATTCGATTCCTCTTACTACGGTTATTTTCTCTCAACAAAAGAGGGGCGCTTCCTGGAGGTAAACGACTCTTTTATCCGGATGCTGGGCTACTCCAACAGGGAGGAAGTACTGCGGTTAAAACTCCCGGGGGATCTTTATGTCAATCCGGGGGACAGGGAGGTTCTGCAGGACCTCATTCAGAAACAGGGATTCGTAAAGGATTTCAAGGTAAATTTCAAACGCAGGGACGGTTCTATTGTAACTATCCTGATAACAGGTAGCCTCTACAGAAGTCCCGACGGCAGCATCATAGGTTTCGAGGGTGTGAATATCCCCCTAATGGACGTTGAGCAATCGCCTCTTAATCGATTTAAATCCTTCATATCTTCGCCCTTCCGGAGAAGCCTCGCAACGCGTAATAATTACCTGTCTGTTTCGAGGATCTCCGAACTTGTAGCGGATCGCTACGAGAAGATAGAAGAGCTCTCGGAAGGCCGTTACAGTTCAGTATGGAAGGCCAGAGACATACTGGGGTTCGAGGAGTCACCGCTGGTCATCAAGGTCTCCAAAAGCGAAACTTTAAATAACAGGTTCCTGATGGAGGCCCGCGTTCTTACAGAGCTTGCCAACCATCGAGGTGTTCCGGAACTGGTCGCTGTGGCAAGGCACCGTGGCAGGGTATTGCTTGTAATGAAGTTTGTTGCCGGGGCTCCTCTCTCGGACATCATGGATTCTCTGAGTGACAGAGAACGGGACAGGGTCGTATACCAGCTTCTTGATGTTGTAGCGCACCTGCACAAACACGATATTGTCCACAGGGATATAAAACCGGATAACATTATTGTGGGCACCGATGGGAAGATAGTTCTTCTGGATTTCGGAATAGTTCGCAAGATGGAGGAGCTGGAAACATCGCCGACTGTCATCGGAACCAGACCGTTCATGAGCCCCGAGCAGGTTAACGGAAAAAGTGAGCGAAGAAGCGATATCTGGGCCCTGGGAGTTGTGATGTACAGGCTTTACACGGGAAGAATGCCCTTTTCGGGCGGCACGGAAATGGAATTGATGGAGAACATACTCAAAACCGAACCGCTTACGCCCCGTTCCATTAAAAGCGGTATTCCAGCAAGCCTGGAGGAAATAATCTTCCGGGCCCTCAGGAAGAGACCCGAGAGCAGGTTCCAGACCGCTGAAGAGATAAAGGAAGCAATGCTCTCCAGGCTGCCCGGGTTTCGGGAAAATACAGCCGGCATCACAGATATACAGGAACCCGGATCAGGACAGGAATCTGACTAGGAAGGTCAGCCAATGCTAAAGGCCGGGTGCGGCTTTCAGACAGGTTCCTGGTTAGAGTAAAGCGTGTTGAGGTTGGTGCGGAAGAACGCGCGGGCACCCATTTTGTTCAGGTCAAACACCAGCTTCCTCCCGTTCCTGTCTGTTATCCCCTGTACCAGAGTGAGGGGCTTTTTGCCTGCAACCAGGGAAGCGATCCTGCTGTAGGAGCGCCTTCCGTAGATACCCGTAAGGTATTCGGCAATTCTCTCCTCAATTTCCCGGTTCGGTACAGATTTCAGTATCACTCTTCCTTTGATCGTCTCGGCCATTTCCATCACCCCTTTCCACTACCTTTG
>QIFJ01000039.1 GCA_003229755.1 Pseudomonadota bacterium | reverse complement strand
CATAATCGTGAAGTTTGACCCCCGTGATCCTGCTTATGATCCTGTTCGCTATAAAAGATGGGAGTTTCCTGGAAAGCGCCCTGTCTTTCCGCTCCTTTCGCCAGCCGCTCACCAGGTCAAGACCTTCAGATTCCAGTTTTTCCACAAGGACAGGTATCTCCTCAGGGGGATTCTGGAGATCCCCATCCATGGTTACGATGATGTCTCCTCTTGCGTGGTCAAAACCGGCCGCGAACGCCGCTGTCTGACCGTAGTTGCGCGCAAAGCGTATAACCCTCAGTGGCTCGTGAGTATGGGCAAGGGAGGAATAAATGGCATCGGAACCGTCCGTGCTGCCGTCGTCCACCAGGATAAGCTCGCAGGAGCGTTCCATGGATGCCAGGACCAGAAGGGTTCGTTCCACGAGTTCGGGAACGTTCTCCACCTCGTTATAGAGGGGAATTACAATGGAGATCTCTATTTTCTCGTCATTTCTCGATTCCATAACGTATTGAGCTAACAGGAATTAGTAAGGATTGTCAATAATATGAGTGATTATTGACCTGGTTCCAAATTCCAGGTTCCAGGTTCCATGTGAATTAATCCGAGATCCAGATACAAGGATCGTGATGCGAGATGCGTGATTAACAATATCCCGGTTAGATTTGAATCATGGCCCGGGTTTTGGTGAATCACGAAGCGAATCTAAAATGGGGTTGCGCAGCCGAGTGATTACAGCCAAAAGCCCGGCCTCATTTGTATTTGGTTATCCTGATGACGGGAATTCATATACTTGGAACCTGGAACACGTTTTAGCACAGCGCTCTGCACTATATATGCTGCGCTAATTCGATAAGGACTCCCCCCGTACTCCTCGGATGCAGAAAGGCCACCAGGGTTCCATGGGCTCCTTCCCGTGGTTCTTTATCCACCAGCTCGATGCCCATCTCCTCCAGACGGGCAAGTTCCGCCCGTAAATCGTCCACCCTGAAACACAAATGGTGAAATCCGGGACCTCTTTTACTAAGAAATTTCGCTATGGCGCTGTCGTCGGTCACTGGCATCACCAGCTCGACCTGACCTTCACCAAGGGGAAGGAAGGCAACTTTCACACCGAATCCGGGAACTTCATCGATACTTTCGACTTCAAAACCCAGCTTGTCACGGTAAAGCTCTATGGCAGCATCAAGATCATCGACAGCAATTCCTATATGGTCCAGTATTGGCTTGCTCATAATTATCTCCTTTTCACCACAGAGCCACCCTGCGACTGGGGTCCAATGTCCAATGTCCCAAGACCCAGGTTACAGTGACTCACCCTCACCTGACCTCTCCCCTCAAGGGAGAGGGATTTACGATAAATCTCTTCAAATAAAACCCAAGCCCGGGTTGTTCCCTGCGGTCAGGGCTGAATAGCCCTGCCTGCGGCCCTCTGCGTTAAAGGCTTTTATCCCTTTGCGTTGCAGTTACGCCGATGGCGTGATGAACCCCCTCCTGCCTTCTACCCCTTACCTGGCCTTAACCAGGCCTGAATGTTCCAAAAACCCCCCGCAAAACGTCACTGATTTCACCGAGCGTGACATATTTCCTGACCGCATCGCGGATAGGAGGCATAAGGTTATTATCGCTTTTCGCAGCATCCTCGAGGGATTTTAAGGCCACCTCCACGTTCTTGCTGTTCCTCCTGTTTTTAAGACCTGTGAGCTTTTCCACCTGGGCTTTTTCCAGGGCCGGATCCACCCTCAGCAGTTTACCGTGATGCTCCTCCTCTTCCAGAGTGAAGGCGTTCACACCAACGACTATCTGCTCCCCGGATTCCACATCCATCTGGTACCGGTAAGCTGAGTCTTCTATTTCCCTCTGCTGGAACCCTGCTTCAATGGCGGCAACGGCCCCGCCCGCCTCGTCCACCCGGCGGATGTAATCTCTCGCGCCGCTTTCAATATTACGTGTCAGCGCTTCAATGGAATAGGAACCGGCGAGGGGATCCACAGTGCCCGTGACCCCGCTTTCGCAGGCTATAACCTGCTGCGTCCTGAGAGCTATGCGTACAGACTCTTCTGTGGGAAGGGCGAGGGCCTCATCCCTGGAGTTGGTGTGGAGTGACTGGGTGCCGCCCAGGACTGCGGCCAGAGCCTGTATGGCTACTCTGACAACGTTGTTTTCCGGCTGCTGCGCGGTCAACGAACATCCCGCGGTCTGGGCGTGGAATCTGAGCATCCAGGAAGCGGGTTTCTTCGCCCCGAAGCGGTTCTTCATGATATCTGCCCATATCTTCCTCGCCGCCCGGAACTTGGCGATCTCTTCCAGAAAATCGTTATGTACATTAAAGAAAAACGATAGTCTGGACGCGAACCCGTCCACATCAAGGCCCTTGTCAACGGCGGCCTGGACGTAGGCGATACCATCAGAGAGTGTGAAGGCAACTTCCTGAACAGCGGTGGATCCGGCCTCCCGCATGTGATACCCGCTGATGCTTATTGTGTTAAAGAGGGGCATCTCATCAATGCAGTAGGCGAAAATATCGGTAATTATCCGCATGGAAGGGACCGGCGGGAAGATATAGGTGCCTCTGGCGATGTACTCTTTCAGGACGTCGTTCTGGATCGTACCCCTCAGTTTGTCCGCCTCAACTTCCTGCAGAGCGCCAACTTCAGCATACAGTGAGAGTAATATCGAGGCGGTTGAGTTGATCGTCATGGAAGTGCTGACCTTATCAAGGGGAATGTCGGAAAACAGGGTCTCCATATCCTCCAGGGAGTCGATGGCAACTCCGACTCTGCCCACCTCTCCCTGGGACATGTGATGGTCCGAATCGTAGCCCATCTGAGTGGGCAGATCGAAAGCTACAGACAACCCGGTCTGGCCCTGGTCCAGCAGATATCTGTACCGCTGGTTGGACTCCTGTGCCGTACCGAATCCCGCGTACTGACGCATGGTCCAGAGACGCCCCCGGTACATGGACGGCCTGACACCACGTGTGAAAGGATATTCGCCTGGGAAACCCAGATCACTTGCATAATCAACGCCCTCAAGATCTTCCGGAGTGTACAGAGTATCAAGGGGCGCCCCGGAAATAGTCCTGAACTCTTCCTTGAGCTCGGGGTTCTTTTCCAGTGCAGGCTCTAAAGTCTCTTTTTTCCATCGGGCTTTTTCTTTCTTGATATCACTCATTATTTTAAACCTTGTTTAAAGTTGAAAGTTGAAAGTTGAAAGTTTTATCACCAAATAGCCACGAAGGATATAGAGAAAACCTGTCTCACGCAACTTGTCACGCCATAGCTGAACAACCGCGAAGCGACGGCGGAAGCTCGCCAAGGTCGCAAAGAAAAAACAGGTTTGGGTTCATCAGAAGAGATAAAAGCCTTGCACACAGGGTACACCGGCCTACAGCCGGAGTTCCAGGTTCCAAGGAAATACAACAACTAGCAACTGCATTAATCTAATTTCCAATGATCTAATGCTCTAATTTCGGTTCATCTCCCAATTAGTTGGTGGTCAATATATCATGAATGGGTTCCGGAAAAGCCCCTTCGCTTTCGCAACCTTCTGAACTTCGCTTCAGGGTCTTTTGCCGGAACCCTGTATGGATACATATAATGCAGGGCCGGGATTTTGGTGAATCACGAAGCGAAGCTCAAAGGGGGTTGCGCAGCCGAGTGATTACACCCAAAAACCCGGCCTTATGAATACACTCTCCTGTATCCTGCCTGCCGTACCACAAATGCACTGCACACTTCGTACTATTCTACTATCACCAGGAGTGAGCCCGCTTCTACAGCATCCCCCTCCCCAACTCCTATTTTTTTAACCACCCCGGTCTTCGGCGATTTCATCTCATTTTCCATCTTCATAGCCTCCACTATAATAAGACCGTCGCCTTCAGATACTTCATCACCTTCACTGACCAGCACCTTGACTATCTTGCCCGGCATGGAGGTAGTGATCTCCTGGGCGCCCTCGGTCCCCAGGCCGGCGCTGCTTTTAAGCAGCGCCTTGCGCTCATCGTATAGTTCGAACTCGAAATGCTCGCCTTCGATCATAACCCCGTAGTTGTCATTTGCGCTGTGAATATCCACCTGGAAAGACCTGCCGTCTATGATCAGGGATATGAGGTCATTCTGGGTCCAGAAGGCATCTACCACGAACTCCTTATCCCCGACTTTGATCCTGTGGTACTCGTCTTCCCCGGTAACGGACACCGGGACCTGTTCACCGCTGATTTTTGCTATGTAACCCATCTCGACCTCCTGCCCATCATCTTCCAGGCGTCAGTACCGGTCTTTTCAGGTCCGGCCGTACCCACACCCTCGCGGCTTTTTCTCTGGAGGTGAAGCGCGGCCGCAACAAGGGCGACGTTCATCAGGTCCTCTGAATCGTCGGAGGTCTCCATAATGCATTCATCTTCGATAAACCCGGTATGGATGTTCCCCGCAAGGAACTTTTCATTGTTCATCACCCTCTGATGGAACGGGATCGTCGTCTTGATCCCCTTGATCACATATTCACCCAGGGCCCGCTTCATCCTCTGGATCGATTCAGTCCTCGTACCTCCCCAGGTGCACAATTTGGATATCATGGGATCGTAGTGCAGGGGTACTTCATATCCGGCGAAAACACCGCTGTCGTCCCGTACCCCCGGCCCCGACGGCTCACGTAGCGTCAGGATCTTCCCTGGCGAGGGCAGGAAATTGTTGAATGGGTCCTCCGCGTAAATACGGCACTCCATGGCCCATCCGTTCATCTTCACGTCCTCCTGTGAGATGGAAAGCTTCTCTCCCGCTGCGATCTTGAACATCTCCTTGGCTATATCAATACCTGTGATCATCTCCGTTACGGGATGTTCCACCTGAAGCCGCGTGTTCATCTCCAGGAAGTAGTAGTTCTTTTCCCGGTCAACCAGGAACTCCACCGTACCCGCACTCCAGTATCTCGCAGCTTTAGCCGCATCAACCGCTGCTTTGCCCATCTTTTCACGCAGATCGTCATCCAGGGCCATGGATGGAGCCTCTTCGATGACCTTCTGATGCCTCCTCTGGATCGAGCACTCCCTTTCAAGCAGGTGGATGACATTTCCGTGCCGGTCCGCAAGAATCTGAAATTCGATATGCCGCGGTTCCTCCAGATATTTTTCAACATAGACCGTATCATCACCGAAGGAGGATTTAGCCTCGGACCGCGCCGCCCTTATCGCCTCCTTGATCTCCTTCTCCTCCCTGACTATCCTCATGCCTTTGCCGCCGCCTCCTGCGACTGCTTTGATCATGACCGGAAAGGACATCTCTTTTGCGCGGCTGGCCAGAACATCGTCGTCGTCCACGGTTTCGGTACCGGGGACTACCGGAACACCTACATTCTGCATTGTTTTTCGCGCTACGGTCTTGTGCCCCATCATCTCGATGGCTTCCGCAGAAGGTCCGACAAAAGTTATGTTGTGATCCTTGCACAGCTTGGCGAACTCCGGATTTTCCGCCAGGAAACCGTAGCCGGGATGTATGGCATCGGTACCTGTTTTCTCGGCCACTTCCAGGATCTTGTCTATTACCAGATAGCTCTGGGCTGAGGGTGGAGGCCCGACGCAGTACGCTTCATCCGCACACCGGACATGCAGGGAATTCCTGTCGGCCTCCGAGTAGATAGCAACGGTGGGTATCTCCAGCTCCCTGCAGGCCCGGATAAGCCTAACAGCTATCTCACCTCTGTTGGCTATTAATACCTTCTTAAACATCTAACAGTCCTCCTTCGGAGTCGTATTAAGCAAGTTCCAGGTTCCAAGGTACTTTAAATAATATACATTTCATGGAACTTGGAACATGGAACATGGAACATGGAACCGGATCGCTTTAAATTACAACGGTATATTCCCATGCTTCTTCGGCGGATTACTATCTCTTTTGGATATGGACATCTCAAGGGCCCTTATCAGGCGAGGTCTTGTCAGCTGCGGCATTATTACCTCATCCACGTAGCCAAGTTCCGCCGCCTTGTACGGATTGGCGAATTTGTCTCTGAAATCGGCTACAAGCTCGTCCTTTCTTGCCGCGGGATCGTCTGATTCCTTGAGCTCGTTCCTGAAGATGATATTCACCGCGCCATCCGGCCCCATAACAGCTATCTCCGATGTAGGATAGGCGAAGTTAAAGTCTGCTCGTCATCACACAATAGGCACCGCCATAGGATTTTCTTGTGATAACAGTAAGCTTGGGAACCGTTGCTTCACAGAAGGCGTAAAGCAGCTTGGCTCCATGTTTGATGATGCCGCCGTACTCCTGGTCGAGGCCCGGCAGGAATCCCGGCACGTCCTCGAAAACGATCAAGGGTATGTTGAAGGCATCGCAGAAACGCACGAACCTGGCGCCCTTTATGGAAGCATCAATGTCCAGGACTCCCGCCAGGTGGGCGGGCTGATTGGCAACAATCCCGACTGAGTGTCCTCCGAGGCGCATGAAACCTATGACAATATTAGGAGCGTAGTGCTCCTGTATCTCGAAGAAGTAGCGGTCGTCCGCAACGGAGTTGATTATCTCTTTCATGTCGTAGGGCTTGTTGGGGTTGTCGGGGACAACCTCGTTGAGGGATTCGTCCTCTCTGAGCGGATCATCATCCGTGGGTTCGTAGGGTGGGTCTTGAGCATTGTTCTGCGGTATGAAGGAAAGAAGCTCTCGAACCATGCCCAGAGACTCCCTCTCATCCTCACCCGCAAGGTGGCATACACCGCTTTTTGTAGAATGAGCTATCGCGCCGCCAAGATCCTCTTTCGTGACATCTTCATGTGTAACTGCCTTGATGACTTCTGGTCCGGTAATGAACATATAACTTGTATTCTTTACCATGATAATAAAGTCAGTGATCGCCGGGCTGTATACGGCGCCGCCCGCACAGGGGCCCATGATCACCGAGATCTGGGGAATAACGCCTGACGCAAGGGTATTTCTCAGGAATATATCGGCATAACCGCCAAGACTGACTACCCCCTCCTGTATTCTTGCCCCACCGGAGTCGTTGAGCCCGACCAGTGGAACGCCATGCTTCATGGCCATATCCATGATCTTGATCACTTTCTCGGCGTAGGCCCCGGAAAGAGAACCTCCGAAAATGGTGAAATCCTGTGCGAAGATAT
>QIFJ01000019.1 GCA_003229755.1 Pseudomonadota bacterium | reverse complement strand
GGCTCTTCCGCTTCGGCGTGGCGAAGTTCGGAGATCTTCCGTTCCAGCTCTACTATCGGTTTTTCAAAATCCAGATAAAATTCCACCATATTAACTCCTCACTGGAAGGTGACGATTCCGCTTCCGAAGAGATCCTCTAACTCCAGCACTACATCCTCCGAGGAAGAAACCTTGAAGTTCTCACCGAGACGGATGAAAGCTTCCGCTTTTGTGGGTATCGTCAACTTCAGTTTGACGCTGCAGTTCCCCTCGTGTCTTTTCAGTACATCCTTCAGAGAATCGAGGTCCTCCCGGGAAAGCCCGATAGTGGTCAGATCTATCTGCACGACCTTTGTGACCTTTTTCCTGTAGGATTCCAGGTCATACATCTTCTGCGATTTGATCTTGGGTTTGTCTCCGGATGCGTCCAGGATCCCCTGGACAAGGATCGGATCGGATGAAAAGATTATAGACGAGTTCTCTTTAAAAACATCTGAAAAGACGATAATCTCCACACTGCCGTGAAGGTCCTCAAGAGTAATGAAAGCCATCCTGTTGCCTTTTTTTGTGTTGATCTCTTTTATATTCTGTACGATACCGGCCACCCTGACGGACTCCCCATCCGGCAGTTCAGCCAGGCGCGACAGGTCCGATGTAACGTACCGTTCCATTTCGTGATCGTATTTTTCCAGCGGATGACCTGTGATATAGAACCCCAGGCTTGCTTTCTCATAAGTCAACCTCTGCTGCTCGGTCCAGGGCTCTACATCGGGAAGTCCTTGGGAAACGCCGGCATCAGCCTGTGCATCGAACATGGTTATCTGGCCATTCTCCCTGTCCCTTGCGGCCTTCTGTCCCCTTTCCATTGCTTTGTCCAGGGCAGCCAGGAACTGTGCCCTGTGACCGGCAGATCCGTCGAAAGCCCCCGATTTGATCAGGCTTTCGACTACCCTTCGGTTAACCTTTCTGAGATCGACCCTCATACAGAGATCCTCCAGGCTGGTGAAGTTACCGTCCTGGGTCCTCACCCTGAGGGTTTCCTCGAGAGCGGCTACTCCCACGTTCTTAACAGCACCGAGACCGAAGCGGATCCCGTCTCCGGACACGGTGAACTGGATGCCGGATTCATTTATATCCGGTGGAAGCACATTTATACCCATCTCCTTGCATACCCCGATATGGGCAGTCACCTTGTCTGAGTTGTCCATCTCGCTGGTAAGGAGGGCCGCCATGAATTCAGACGGATAGTGGGTCTTCAGATAGGCGGTCCTGAAGGAGATAAGGGCATAGGCGGCGCTGTGGGACTTATTGAAACCGTACTCGGCAAATTCCTTTAACTTCTCAAACTGCTCCGCCGCCTTTCGTTCGGGTGTCCCGTTCTCCTTGCACCCTTCAATGAAGCGCTCCCGCTGCTGCTGCATCTCTTCGGGTTTTTTCTTTCCCATTGCCCTGCGAAGAATATCCGCTTCCCCGAGACTGAAATTAGCAAGCTGTTGGGCGACCTGCATCACCTGCTCCTGGTATACGGCTACACCATATGTATCTGAAAGGATCGTCTCCAGTTCATCAAGGTCATAGGCCACCTCCTTGCGTCCGTGTTTCCTTTCAATGTAATCTGTAACCATCCCGCTTCCCAGAGGACCTGGCCGGTAAAGGGCAACAAGGGCTATCAGGTCCTCGAAAGTAGTGGGCTTGATCTTCACCAAAAGATCCTTCATCCCCGAACTTTCAAGCTGGAATACGCCATCGGTCTCACCCGCAGACAGAATGTCGTATGTCTGCGGATCGTTTAGATCCAGGTCTTCAATTACGAGATCCTCTTTCTTCTCGTCCTGCCTTCTCCTGTTTACAAGGGAGAGGGCATAATCGATCATCGTAAGCGTTCTCAGGCCCAGGAAATCAAACTTGACCAGCCCCATGCGCTCGAGGACGTTCATATCGAACTGGGTGATCACCTCGTCCCCTTTGGTACCCTTGTACAGAGGAACGCTTTCGTCGAGACGGCTGCTGCTTATCACGACACCTGCGGCATGGATAGAGGCATGCCTTTGAAGACCTTCTACCTTCAGGGCCAGTTCGAGCAGTTCCGCCACCCTTTTATCCTTATCAGCAAGATTTTTTAGTTGGGGCTCCTGTTCTATGGCCCTGGCCAGCTTGATATTGAGAACATCCGGAACGAGCTTGGCTATCCGGTCCACTTCGGCGTAGCTCATATCCAGTGCTCTTCCCACGTCCCTTATCGCACCCCTCGCAGCCATAGTCCCGAAGGTGATGATCTGCGCCACCCGGTCCTCGCCGTATTTTTCGTAAACATACTTCAGGACCTCATCCCTGCGGTCCATACAGAAATCAACATCGATGTCTGGCATGCTGATCCTCTCAGGGTTGAGAAAACGTTCGAAAATCAGACCATATTTGATGGGATCGATATCTGTGATGGATAGCGAGTAGGCCACAAGCGAACCAGCAGCCGAGCCACGTCCCGGCCCCACAGGAATACCTCTTCCCCGGGCAAAACGGATAAAGTCCCAGACTATCAGGAAATAGCTCGAATATCCCATCTCCGTTACGGTCTCCAGCTCCGTTCCCAGCCTCTTCTGGTATCTCTCCAGGGTTTCCTCCCATTGGTCCTCCGGGATCTTCGGCTTCAAAGCCTCCATCCTGGACTCGAAGCCCTTTCTCACCTCGCTGGCGAGGTAAGCTTCTGTGGACATATCATCCTGCACATCGAAGCGGGGCATCCGGGTCTTTCCCAGCGGGATCTCGAGGTAGCAGCGCTCTGCGATCTCCAGGGTGTTTTTCAGAGCTTCCGGGTAATCAGCGAACTGGGCCGTCATCTCTTCGGCGGATTTCAGGTGAAGCTCCTGGGAATCCATGCTCATCCTGTTCTCATCGTTAACGGTCTTACCAGTCTGGATGCAGAGAAGGACATCGTGCATCCGGCTGTCGTCCCTCTTAAGGTAGTGAACATCGTTGGTGGCTACTATGGGTATGTTCAGATCAGAAGATATCTCTGCCAGGCGGGAGTTGATCCTGGTCTGCTCCTCGAGGCCGTTGTGCTGAAGTTCGAGATAATACGAATCTGGGAAAACATCCCTGTACCACTCCGCCGACTGGATAGCTTCATTTTCCAAACCAAGTGAAAGGCGTCTTGCAACCTCCCCTTTGAGGCAGGCAGAAAGGGCGATCACTCCATCACTGTGCTTTGAAAGGATATTCCTGTCGATCCTGGGTTTATAATAGAACCCGTCAAGATATGCCACGGACGACAGCTTGAGCAGGTTGTGGTAGCCGTCCAGGTTCCTGGCAAGCAGTATCACGTGATAGGCTGTTTCACCGTTCTTGTCAGCCTGCCTTTCGGTCCTGCTTCCGGGCGCGACATAGAACTCGCTGCCTATAATGGGTTTTATGCCGGCAGCCAGGGCTTTTTCGTAGAACTCCACAACTCCGAACATTCCACCGTGATCGGTAATGGCCAGAGCTGGAAAACGCATGTCCGCAGCCAAACGGGTGAGGTCGCTGATCCGGCATGCGCCATCCAGAAGGCTGTAGGAAGTATGGGTATGAAGATGAACGAAATCAGCGTGTTTCATCCCGGCAGATCACTCCCACTCAATTGTCGCTGGGGGTTTTGAACTGACATCATAGACAACCCTGTTCACCCCGCGAACCTCGTTTATGATCCTGTTGGAAATGCGCCCAAGCAGATCGTAGGGGAGCTTGACCCAGTCAGCCGTCATACCGTCCAGGCTGTGAACCGCCCTGATCGCTACTACGTTCTCGTAAGTCCTCTCATCTCCCATTACACCCACCGTTTTTGTGGGCAGCAGAACCGCAAGGGCCTGCCAGATAGTGTCATGCAGGCCTGAAGCCCTTATTTCCTCACGCATTATTGCGTCTGCCTCTCTGAGCACCTCCAGCCTTTCGTTGGTTACTTCGCCCAGGATCCTTATCCCGAGCCCGGGACCAGGGAAGGGATGTCTCATAACGATCTCGTCCGGCATGCCCAGCTCTTTTCCGACTTCCCTCACCTCATCTTTGAAAAGCTCCCGGAGGGGTTCAATAAGCTCCAGGTTCATCACATCAGGCAGACCGCCTACATTGTGATGGGTCTTGATAGTAGCCGACGGGCCCTTGAAAGAGACGCTCTCAATAACGTCAGGGTAAAGGGTTCCCTGGGCCAGGTATTTGATGTCGCCGAGTTTTTCGGCTTCCTTTTCGAAAATGTCTATGAACACGTTTCCGATGATGACTCTCTTCTCTTCAGGATCGGTAACTCCTTTTAGCTTATCTACGAAAGGACCTGCCGCGCTTACAACCACCAGCGGAATATGAAAGTAATCCGTAAAGACAGTCTTTACCCTCTCAACTTCACCTTTTCGCATTAAACCATTGTCTACAAAAACACAGGTGAGCCGGTCTCCGATCGCCCGGTGAATTAAAACAGCTACCACGGATGAGTCTACACCTCCCGAAAGGGCGCACAGGATCCTGCCGTCTTCACCGACTGTTTGTCTGATCTGCTCAACTGCCATATCTATGTAGGAACGAGCTGTCCAGAGTGGTGACAGGCCGCAGATCTTGAAGAGGAAATTCTCCAGGATCTCCTTGCCCCTGGGTGTATGAACAACTTCCGGGTGAAACTGTACCGCGAAAATTTTCGATGCTACATTTTTCATGGCAGCCACAGGTGAATTGTCTGTGTGGGCCAACGGCGTAAACCCATCAGGAGGTGATTCTATCCTGTCACCGTGGCTCATCCAGACCTTGGTCCGGTTTTTAGTACCGGTAGCGAATCCCGAGAACAGATCCTCGTTATCATCAATCTGAAGGGTGGCCGATCCATATTCCCTTTTTGCGGCCTTGCTGACCACACCTCCCAGGAGATGCGTGAGAAGCTGCAAACCGTAACAGATACCCAGGATGGGCACATCCAGTTCGAAGACTTCCTTTTCCAGCAGGGGCGCACCCTCATCCAGGACACTCGCAGGCCCCCCTGAGAGTATGATCCCCTTGGGACGGAATTCTCTTATTTTCTCAAGGTCGACGGTACATGGCATGATCTCACAGTAGACCTTAAGTTCCCTTACCCGACGGGCTATGAGCTGGGTGTACTGGCTCCCGAAATCGAGGATCAGTACCTTTTCTTTATGAATATCAACTTCGGTCAAGGATGGACCTCCAGATGAGCTATTTGAGAATTTGTTATGGATTATTCACCTGGTTTCAAGTTTCATGCTTCAAGGATGACTTTTTTATTGACGCGAAACCCGAAACTCGAGACCCGAAACTCGCTCTTGATTACTATTCAAGCCAGTAATTGGGGGCTTCCTTAGTGATTATAACATCATGTACGTGGCTTTCCTTTAGGCCGGCGGCTGTTATTCTCACGAATTTGGTGTCCTTCCTCAGGGCCTCCAGGTCACCGCTCCCTGTATATCCCATGCCAGATCTGAGACCCCCTATGAGCTGGAAAACAGTTGCCGATAGCAGGCCCCTGTGAGGTACTCGCCCCTCGATGCCCTCAGGAACCAGCTTGCCATCCAAGGCGTCAGGATCCTGGAAGTAGCGGTCGCCGCTCCCCTGCTTCATGGCCTCCAGTGACCCCATGCCCCGGTATACCTTGTAGGAGCGGCCTTGAAACAGGACCAGCTCTCCCGGACTCTCATCTGTACCAGCAAACAGACTCCCGATCATGACCGAGTGGGCTCCTGCAGCTATTGCCTTTACGATATCACCGGAGAACTTTATTCCACCGTCCGCCACAATGGGCACTCCGGTCCCCTCAACAGCCCTGGCACATTCATTTATAGCCGAGACCTGTGGCACACCAACGCCGGAGACGATGCGTGTCGTACAGATAGATCCAGGACCTACCCCTATTTTTACGGCATCTGCCCCGGCATCGACAAGGGCTTTCGTTCCTTCCTCAGTGGCCACATTACCGGCCATGATCTCCATATCGCCAAAACGATCCTTGAGGGCTTTAACCGCCCTGATCACCCCATCAGAGTGGCCATGGGCCGTATCTACGCAGAGAAGATCTACGCCGGATGCCACAAGCGCCTGCGTCCTCTCGTCAAGGTCCTCGCCAACACCAACAGCAGCCCCCACGCGGAGCCGGCCCATTGTATCCTTGCAGGCATTGGGGTATTTACGGGATTTCTCAATATCCTTGATAGTAATGAGTCCGGTAAGCCTGTAATCGTCATCCACTACCAGGAGTTTCTCAATACGGTGTTCATGCAGAAGGCTTTTTGCGCTCTCCAGGTTACCCTCAGATACTGTTACCAGGTTCTCCTTTGTCATGACTTCAGACACTTTCCGATCAAGCTGCGTTTCGAACCTGAGATCCCTGTTTGTAAGGATCCCCACAAGTTTGCCCCCCTTTTTACCATCTGCCGTGATCGGCAGCCCCGAGATCCTGTATTTCTTCATCTGTTCTAGAGCTTCGTGGATCTTCTGGTCAGGATGCATGGTAATGGGATCGACGATCATGCCGCTTTCGGACTTCTTGACCTTGTCCACTTCGCTTGCCTGCGTGGCCACCTCCATATTCTTGTGGATAATCCCGATACCGCCCTCCTGTGCCATCGCTATGGCTGTCCTGGATTCAGTAACAGTATCCATTGCTGCTGACAGAAGGGGTATTTTGAGGTCTATATTGCGCGAAAGCTGAGTGTCGAGATTTACATCGGAAGGCACAATTCCGGATTTGGCAGGGAGGAGAAGGACATCGTCGAATGTCAGCCCCTGTTTAAGCTTTTCAGGCAGCATTTTTTGCTCCTTTTTTCCACCCTGGCACAGGATGAATCACTGTTAAA
>QIFJ01000261.1 GCA_003229755.1 Pseudomonadota bacterium | reverse complement strand
CCCCCAGTATCGTCCCAACCCTGCCGATGACCCCTGGACGGTCATGGTTCCTGAAATACAGGAAAGTCCCCTCAGCCACGATATCCACCAGAAACTGGTCTATGCTGACGATCCTTCCCTTCAGGTCCGCAAAAACCGTACCTCCCAGGGTTTTTTCCTCCTGATCTGTTGTTATCTCAATGGAAACCAGGTCGCTGTAGTTTTTCACACGATCCGACTTGCTCTCGACAATATTTATTCCTCTTTCCCTGGCAAAATAGGGGGCGCTGATATAGGTCGCTCCCTCTCGCATCCTGTGCTCAAGGATCCCCTTGAGTACAGCAAATGTGAAAGGCTGATATCGAAACGGGGAGTCGAAGACCTTCTCCGCAACATCTTCGGCAAACAAAGGGCCAACAAGGTTTATCTGGACCTCCTCGATCCTGCCGGTAACGATCTGGGACAGGAAGCGTCCCATCCTCTCAGAAAGGTCAAAATAGGCCTGAAGCTCAGGAGAGAGCTTGGCTCTTACGTAGGGAAGGTTAACAGCGTTCTCATATGACTTCCCTTTCAATACATTGAGAACCTGCTCGGCAATAATAACTGACACGTTTTTCTGGGCCTCTTCCGTGTTGGCTCCAAGGTGTGGTGTGATGATCAGGTCGTCAAGCCCCGCGAGGGGTGAATCGGCCGGTGGGGGCTCTGTAGAAAATACATCCAGGGCCGCCATAAATACCTTTTTACTTTTTATCGCCCTCACAAGCGCCGATTCATCAACCACTCCTCCGCGGGCGCAGTTTATCAACACCACCCGATCTTTCATTTGTGAGAACTGTATGTCCGACATCATGGAATCCGTTTCACTGGTCAATGGAACGTGGAAGGTGACTATATCGGAAATTTTAAGCAGGTCCTGGAAATTTTCCAGCAGTTCCACGCCGAGAGTCTCGGCTTTTTCGCGTTTGATATAGGGATCGAATCCCACAAGACGCATGTCGAAAGCTTTTGCTCTTTTGGCTACTTCGCTGCCGATCCTGCCAAGCCCCACTATTCCCAGCACTCTTTTGTATAGTTGAATCCCCATGAATTTTTTTCGATCCCACTCCCCTTCCTTGAGCGAATCGTAGGCAAACGGAAGCTTTCTGACTGCGGCCAGCATCATGGCCATAGTGTGTTCGGTGGCAGCCAGAGTGTTGCCGGTAGGCGCATTCATCACGATTATACCCTTCCTGGATGCAGCTTCTATATCTACACTGTCGACTCCCACGCCGGCTCTTCCAATTACTCTCAGATTAGCGGCCTGTTCGATTATCCTGGAAGTGACTATCGTGCCGCTCCTGGTGATAAGAGCGTGAAAAGGCGCTATAGCCTGAGCTAACCTATCGTCTTTTAAAGAGAAGTCCACTGTTACCTCAATGTCGACTTCTTTTTCCAGGATATCTATTCCCTCCTGGTCTATGGAATCTGTAATTAGTATTTTCATTTTTCGTGAAATCCTTATTGAACAGTCCCGTGACCCAAGATCCGGGCTATCCGGATTCAAGATCGTGACGCGTGATGCGTAATGCGTAATGCGTGATTAGAAATTAACACAGAAAAACATGGCCATCAAATAAAGATCGAATTTAATCCGTGACCAGACTTTATCAAACCTTTACAATGCAGGTCATGTGGGACGACATCAAGCGTATCCTGAATGCCTACGAACTATCTGATGAGATGGACCAAGGGGAGGTCACTGCTTTAGAGGGGGCCCAGTCGGCTGTTATTGTCCCACTTTTTTTGGCGGCAGAAGAGCTCGGTATCCTTATTATCGAACGCTCTGACCATGTCAAGCTTCACAGAGGCCAGATGGGATTCCCAGGCGGCATGATGGAAGACAGGGACGATGGTGATCTGCTCAGGACAGCCATCAGGGAAACCGAGGAAGAACTTGGTATCCTATCAGATCAGATCAACATTCTCGGGAGGTTAAAGACCAGGAAAACGTATTCAACAGGAATAACCGTTACTCCCTTCGTGGGGTCTATCCCGTTCCCATACACTTTCTCTCCAGATCCGTTGGAAGTGAAGAGCATGCATACCGCATCACTCGTCCAGCTCCTGGAAACCGTTCAGAGGAAGGATAATCAGTTCAAACTTCCGCCGCCTGTCTACTCTATAGACGAGAGGCCTGTCTGGGGACTGACCGCAGGTATTTTCACAGAATTGGCGCAGGTTCTTGGACCTGTTCTTTAAACCTGCTCCCCATCCATTTACAAGAAGAGACTACTCCCTCTCCTCCTTTGCCTGTCGAACCATATCAAGCTTCCAGAGATTTATCACAGATCCGCCGCTGTACAATCCTCCGGTCACTGTATATCTGTTTTCACCCAGCTTCAGAAACACTTCTGAACCTGTAACGGTTTCGTCCCCTGAGCTGTAGAAGCTTATGATCCTGTCGTCGAATACAACTACCTGACCGCGCATATCGCCCAACTGCTCGTTCACCTGAAAAAATGATAGAATGTGAGGATCATCTGTTAATGATAGCTCGTACCGAACACTGAATGTTACCGGCTCAGCAGAGGATACTACTGACATGGTACCTTCGTTGATGATCTTTCCCTTCCGATGGCTGATCACAGCCTTTCCTTCTATGGGAACGCGGATCAACTGCTCACCGTACATTCCATGACCCAGAACCATCCATTCGCCGGGTTCTCCCAGGAACGGATGTTCTTTGCCGAAAAGATTTTTCAGATTTGCCACTCCCCCTTCCTCAATATTCCTGGCCTTCCTCTTCGGCTGCCTGTTCGGCCGCCATGCGGTCAATAATACCACCCATATAAACTATTACGACGATGCACACCACGGCACCCAGACCCAGGGAAAGGGATGTCCAGAATGGCAGATGCTTGTTAACATCGCCGCCCATGAAAATAATGAGTCCGTAAACAGACAGGCCAATAAATACAGAAGCTGCCAAGTGCTGTATGAACTGATAAAGCTTCCTCTTCATAAAATATTCTCCGGATTAGGATCTTCAGACAGTATTGACCTCGCCTGATCTGAGTGAATAAACAGCGCCGGTGATCATCAGATCACCGGCATCGACCTTTTTTCTGATGGAATCTGAAATATCCTGGAGCTGATGCTGCGTATACCTGATATTTTCGGTAACAGCTGTTTCCATGATCTCCTGTGATATTTCAGTTCCGGTATTTATATCTTTTAAGGATGGTTTTATACGCTCAACCAGCCCCTTTATTGAACCATGCGCTTCTCCACCGGCCAGGGCAGCTTTGACCGCGCCGCAGGACTCATGCCCCAGCACCAGTATCAAGGGAACGCCAAGGTGATCTACGGCATACTCCAGGCTGCCCAGGACCGACGTCCCCACCACATGCCCGGCGACTCTCACTGTGAAAATCTCCCCAAGCCCCGCATCAAACACATACTCAGGCGGCACTCTTGAATCGGAACAACAAAGAATTGCCGCCATGGGGCTCTGGGAATCCACGAGTTTTTCCCTGGCTGTTTGTTCCACTGCCCTGGGCCCTCCACCCTCAAGATACCGCCTGTTGCCATCCAGCAACCTTTCAAGAACTTCTCTTCCTGTCACGGCAAGTTCTCCAGCTTGTTCAAATACGTTGAAATAAAAGCCCGATAACAGAGCAAAAACAGCAGGCCGAATCAAACCGGCTGCAAATCAGATTACGAACAGAGACATATAAAACAGCATGTTTTCCCGGTAGTCAAGCTTGGATATCGGATTGTCGAGATTCGAGATAGAACATTGGAGCATTAGAAATTAGAGCATTAGTGGTTGGATATTGGAAAGTGGAAATTGGAGATTGAGTTTAGAACATTAGAACATTGGAAATTAGAGCATCGGATCAATCAGTTTGTTATCTGTTGATTTACTAGAAACCAGCCCTCGACTATCTCGGGCCCTGAGCCTGTCGAAGGGAAACTAGAAATGAGAAACTGGTAACTGAGATTAGCTCAGTTACCTCAAATTAATCACCCCTTTCGTCGTTCCCAGCCATACTCCTCCCTCACCTGTCGTAAAGGAAAGGACAGTCGGCAAGCCAGGCACTTCGGCTGCCTTGCCGTATAATTCGTAATACGGTTTGGCCCTTTGCTCTATGTATTCCTCAATATTAGTGTAGCGTCTCAGCTCTGTTCTTGACTCATATGCATACTCTTCAGTACCTGAGCTTCTGGGACTGAGATCTATCATCGGATCGGGATCAAGGGTCAGATCAGCCCTGAAATTTACCCACAAGCCTCCATCGTTGTCCCATGTAAGGTCGGTAACTCTGGCAGAATTGTAACCAACACGATACCATGCATAATCGAAGGGGCGGGTATCTCTGATGCCGAACATCGTCGATCTGTACGGATGGATACCTCTCCACCCTGGATATGGTTCACCCTTTGCGATACCCCTCAAGCCGCCCCAGAAGAGCCCTTTGGAGGTCCCTGCCCAGATAGCTGATGGCCTGAAAAGCAGTGATGCTATTTCGAGATTCTTCTCCAGCCTGATGGTGGAAAAAGCACCATTCTCGATTACAGCGATCCGCGAGTTTTTACTTCCCAGGACCACTCTTTCAATTCCGATGGCAGCGGCAGTCACCGGCGGTGTAAATCCCCTCTTGTCATCCCCACCCTGGCCCAGGCGAGCCCTGGACGTAACATAAACGGCTCCTCTCCTTGGCAATTTGGCATTAGTGAGCTCAGTTAACCATCTGGTTCGAGGTGTGTACACCTCCCATGAGCTGTTCTTTCTGACAGACAAACCACTTTTGGTCCCCACCCAGACGTTATTACCTTCAAGGCCTTCTCCCTCACCTTCCACGGCTATAGAGTACACATGATCATCCGGCAGGAACCCCTTTGATGCATTAATGCTTTCTACTGAATCTCCTGTCAGGATCAGAAGCCCCCTGTTCTTTGTACCGATAAATAGCTCAGCACCTGACATCGCCAATGCCGTGACCCTCCTTGCCGTCTCCCTTTCAAGGACCTGGATCTTTGCCCATGATTCATCTCCGTTCCTGCGGTAAAATCCGTCACGGGTAGCCACTACGACATTTATGCCATCATCTGCAATTGCCAGCACATTGCCCCTGGGTGCGCTCAGGTCATGAGGAACTATCAGAAATGAATTTGGGATCTTCGAGGCGCATCCTGCCGACGCAATTACCGCTGCCAGAAGCAAGATGCAAATAAAACGATTATTTATCATAATAATCTCCAGAAAATTCCCTATACCAGCCAATATAGATAATCATAACGCTTCAGCATCCTCATTTATAAATTATCATTCTGTAAAATTTTAGTCTAGGAGCTTGAGGTGGTGATTTATACCAGCTTTTAAGCTATATTTCATTTTTGTAGCGCTGTTTAATATTAAACTTTTTCAGTTCAAGGTACGGAAAGGGGTCTTCCAGCTTTTATGAAATCCAATGAAATCTCAGGTTTTTTCCTCGATTTTGCCTCGCTTGAAAAAACCCCAACTCCCATGTATGTGGTCAATCCTGCGGGGAAAATACTTTTTTTAAACGGTGCAATGAGGGACCTGTTCAGATACAGCAGGGCGGAATACCTGGGAAAAATGATCGCCATGCTGGGCAAGGATCCGGAAAACACAGGTAAAAAAATAATCGATGGCTTGAATGATGGAGGTGGAAGCTGGCAGGGCAATGTTATGACCAGGGCGAAGAACGGCAGGGAGTTTCCATGCCTGGTCACCGCTACAAGATTCATCGACAACATGGGAAATCACACCGTTACCCTCGGACAGGTCATGGATCTTACAGACCAGAGGAAAACTGAGGCAGACCTTAAGTTACAGACTGACAGGCTCTCCTCCCTGGTCCAGCTGGCCTCCAGGATCGCACATATAGATGATCCCTTCACCCTGTCCGAGAAAGCACTTGAGGAAATATCAGGCCTTCTTAATGTAGCTATGGGGATAATTTTCATTATCCAGCCGATCACGGGTGATCTGCTCTCGTACACAAGTATCGGTGTCTCGGATGAGGACCTGGTTCGTCTTGAAGATATCGATTTCAGAAGCATAATCGCCTCTGATGTTGTGAGGACCAAGAAAATGGTTTTTGTTCCTGATATGTCGAAAGACAGCCGCGTTATTATAAAAAGCGAGGAAACTCAGTCCCTGGCGGTGGTCCCCCTCGCAAGCCGGGATCGTATTATCGGCGCCATGGGACTCGCCTCAAAAACTCCCTATACCTTCACTGATGAAGATATCCGTTTTATGAAAACAGTGGGGGCTCATCTGGGAGTCTATCTTGAAAACGCCAGGCTGTTCGAAGAGCTGGACCTGAGAAATCTATCTCTTAAGGAGAGAAACCTTGACCTGGAAGAACTACTCTCTATCATCTCTC
>QIFJ01000127.1 GCA_003229755.1 Pseudomonadota bacterium | reverse complement strand
CCGCCCTCGTTTCCCTGATCACGGTCACCCTGATCTGTCCCGGGAAGGCCAGCTCCTTTTCTATCTGCTGGGCGATCTCCCTTGCCATAACAGAGGCCCGCTCATCTGAAACCTCCTCGGATTCCACCATTATCCTCACTTCCCTGCCGGCCTGTATCGCGTAACTCTTGTCGACGCCCTTGAAGGATCTTGCGATCCTTTCAAGGTCATCGAGGCGCTTAATGTAGGTCTCGAGCATCTCACGCCGCGCCCCGGGCCTTGCGGCCGAAAGTGCATCGGCGGCCTGAACGATTATCGCCTCGATCGAGCCGGCCTTCACCTCATCGTGGTGGGCGGCGAGGGCATTCACGATCTTCTGGGGCTCACCGTACTTCTTGGCGAGCTCAGCTCCAATGAGAGCATGGGACCCTTCCACTTCGTGATCCACGGCTTTGCCCACATCATGGAGGAAACCTATTCTCTTGGCATCCTTAATATCCAACCCAAGCTCTGCGGCGATAATCCCACAAAGAAAAGCAACTTCAAGGGAATGGGACAATACATTCTGGGCATAACTCGTCCTGAACTTGAGCTTACCTATGAGCCTTATGAGCTCCGGATGTATCCCATGTACGCTTACGTCAAAGGCAGCTTTTTCTCCTTCTTCCTTGAGAGCGGTCTCCATCTCCCGTGCGACTTTCTTGACCACTTCTTCAATTCTTGCGGGGTGGATCCTCCCATCGGCCACAAGCCTTTCCAGCGAGATCCTGGCAACCTCTCTCCGGATCGGGTCGAATACCGATAAAACCACAGCTTCCGGCGTGTCATCCACTATAAGGTCAACCCCGGTAGCGCTCTCAAAGGATCTGATGTTCCTGCCCTCTCTCCCTATTATTCTGCCTTTCATCTCGTCACTGGGCAGAGGAACCACGGTCACCGTCTTCTCGGCGACGTAATCTCCCGAGTAACGCTGAACTGCCAGGCTTATGATCTCCTTTGCCTTCTTGCCTGCTGTTTCCTTGGCATCCTCCTCAATGCGCATGATGGTCTTTGCGGAATCAATACGGGCTTCTTCAACCATCATGGACTTCAGTTCCTCTTTGGCCTGCTCTGCTGTCATGGAAGAGATAGATTCCAGCTTTTCCCTCTGCTCGGCAATGAGTTTGCGATATTCCTTCTCCTTCTCCGTAATGGCCCTCTGCTGCCCCGCTACCGATTTTTCCCTGTTAATGAGATCCTGCTCCTTCTTGTCGAGATTCTCGAATTTCCTGTCAAGGTTCTCCTCACGCTGCTGGAGCCTTTTTTCAAGTCGCTGGATGTTATTACGCTGCTCTTTTGTTGATTCCTCGAACCTTGACCTGGACTGGAGGAGAGATTCCTTTGCTTCAATCTCGGCCTCTTTGCGGAGATTATCAGCTTCCCTGGAAGCTTCATCGATAATGGCCGAGGCCTTCCTGCTGCCGGCTTTCGCTGTGATCACTTGAAACAACATCCTCGCGATGTAACCGGCAATGGTCCCCGCGATTACCAGCATTAAGTATATCAGTATATTGCTGCCAGTCATTTGTGTGTCCTCCTATGAAAAGTCCCCGCAGAATCTGGCCGCAACAGACGTCACAACCTTGTGCACAGGAACATCATGTGTTTCAGCAGGCAGGCTCTTGAGCAGTTGAAACTCGAAACCAAGCCCTATAAGAGTCGCTTCTGGAGCGGCAAGCTTAAGGAGCCTGTCGAAGTATCCGCCGCCCATCCCGAGCCTGTTTCCAGATCTGTCAAAAGCAAGTCCTGGAACCAGGAACAGTTCAATCTCCTCGACCGGGATGATGCTCTCCTCTAGAACCCGGGGTTGTGGTACGATCCGGCCTTCGGTCAGAATATCCTCTTCGGAGCTGATCTGAACGACTCTTACTCCGGAGCCCTGGCACCAGCCTTCCCAATCAGGGATAATTACTCTCTTGCCGGACCGCAGAAAGCTTCTGACCAGGAACCTGGTCTGAACTTCCTTTCCAACACTGGCATAAGAGCAGATCGTTCCGGACTCGCCCACTTCCTCCTGGTCGAGTACGAACCTGGCCACCTTGTAGCTTGCTCTCTCCACATCCTCTGGAGAAAGAGCCTGCCTGATGGCACGCATACGTTCTCTTATTTCCTGCTTTTCCCGGGACAGATTTGGAGACAAAAACCCCTCAGTTCATTCGGGTTCAACTAAACTGAACCGAAAAGGCTTTTAAAGGTGCAGTTCTAAACTTGAAGGCGACCTACTTTTACTCCAGCGCTCCAGACCGATGAATCCTAAGAAACCAGCTCTAACAGATGTTCAAGCGCTTAAGTATATCTGACAGGGCAACCGCCGCCCATAAAACTTGATAATCCATCTCAGAAGCTATCTTCAAGTTTTATATTGAACTGGACTTTTTGGCCTCAATAGACCGGTCCAGGAACTTACTAAACCCCCGCCTAGTATCGTGTTGTAGTTCAACTTTTGAACCTGGCCTACCAAGTGGGTCTTATAAGGGATGCTTCAGGCTTTTCGCGCTAACGAACATGCTCACCACATCCACTACCAAAGTCCCATTCTCTGAGTGTTGGCTCAAAAGCAACAGGCCTCCACGATCAGGGCAGGGGCATTAATAATCTATCAAATTAAGCCAGGGTCATCAAGGACAATCGAGATTCAGAGCACGGATCAGTGAAGCCGCCTCTGTTCCAGTATTTAGACTGTGATAGGGTCGTAAAGCGAAAAGTGTTATTATTGATCTGTGATCGGGCAGATCATCAGCCCTCAAGGGCTTTATCGATCTTTCTTGACAGGTTTTTAATGCGGGATTCAAGCTCGTCAGTCTCTTCCCTGAGGGCGAAAAACTCATCCGCGATATTCAGTGCGGCCAATATGGCTATACGTGAGGTTGATACTGTATCAGTAACCTGGGATATTTCCCTCATTTTCCTGTCAACGTACTCTGCGACTCTCCGGACATATTCCGCATCTTTTTCACCCCTGACGGTGTAGACTTTTCCAAAAATTTCGACGTCTACTCTTCCAGGCATGGGATTCTACCCTCCAGATCGAAAAAAATTCACAAATCCTAATAGAGTGCTCTAAGCCTCTTGATTGCCTTGCGGATAAGCTCGACCGCTTCTTTATCAATGACCGAGGCAGCTTTTCCCCTGGCGGTACTCTTTAGCCTTGAACCACCAGAGGACACCTCCCTGTTGTCCAAAAGCTTCTCTACAGCCTCTTCAAGGTCAATAAATGTGTCTTTCAGATCTTTTTTACCCATAACGCGTTGCATAAAATATAAGTAATTCAATAGGTTCTGTCAAGCTTACTAAGAATGAACTTTAAATGACTATCTCAAAGGTGGGTATATATTGACAAAGCCCACCCGCCTTTAGAGTTTACTTTAAGTCGGATTTAGAACATTAGAGCAATAGAAATTAGAACATTAGTACATTTAGTAGTAATAACTGCTCTAACGCAGAGGGCCGCAGAAAGGGCTAGTCAGCCCTGACCGCAGGGGGCCGCAGAGAAAGAAATTGTTGGGTTAGAGCATTAGAGATTAGAAAATGGAAATTGAGTTATAGGCGCTGGGCGTAAGGCTCTGGGCGCTGGGGTGGAAAGGACAGGGTTGTGGTACTTTTTTAGCCTATAGCCTGCCGCTTGCAGCCAATAGCCTGTTTCCACTCATCACGCTTTACGCGTTACGTTATTCACTTGGAACCTGGAACTTGGAACCTGGAACTCATCTTTACTAGCGTACGATGAACCCCTTCAGGTTTTTCTCGTCCCTCAGGGCAGCCAGAGCTTTTTTCGCACCCGCCGTAGACCCGAAAGGACCCAATCTGACTCTGTGCCATACGCCGCGGGGTCCAAGGTCTGCTTGAACAACTGTACCTGCGTATCCGGAATCACCGAGAGTTCTGAGAAATTCCTGTGCCTTCTCTCGTTTTCTGTAGGATGCAACCTGGATCATTACTCCATTACCGCCTCCGGTCAAAATAGGTGGAGTCGGGCTCATCTTCTTCCTGATAACGGACTTTTGAACACTTGCCTTGACAGCAGGCCGGATCCCCGACGGTGGTTCGGCTTTTGTCAGGGCTGAATAAAAGGTGATCGTGAGGGCATTACTTTCCATGGAAGATGTATCCGCCGGGCTCTTGCCATTATCGATCTCCGGCACTTTTCCTGCATCGGTGATGTCAGTGCCCCCCTCACCTTTCCGAAGGGTGGACTTCAGGCCCATATAATAACCTACCGCCAGGGAAAGGGCGGCCACCAGGACCACACCCGCAACAGCACCGCTGAACTGCCCAGGTGTCAACCTCAGCAATTCTTTTGGAGATGCAGTTCTTTTTCCCGCAGACACCCTTACATCCTCTCAGGGGCGCTCACTCCCACCAGCTCAAGGCCCTTTGCGATGGCGATGCGTACCGCCACCATTAAAGCCAGACGGGCTTCCGTCAGTGAAGGATCATCGGACAGAACCCGGTGATGATAATAGTAGTTGTGCAACGATGTGGAGATATCTCTCAGGTAGTTTGTCAGACGATGCGGCTCCAGTGCCATGGCCGCACCCTCAATAATATCCGGAAGGGCGGCTATATGTCTGATGAGCTCCCTCTCCTCGGGCAGCTTGAGCGCACCGAGACTGATCTCTTCCGGAGAGGGCAATTTGAATCCGTTTTCCTCTGCGTTTCTCAGGATACTGCATATCCTGGCATGAGCATACTGTACGTAGAAAACAGGGTTGTCATTGCTCCTGGCTTTGGCAACAGCCAGATCGAAGTCCAGTTTGCTGTCTGCTTTTCTGGTGAGGAAGATGAACCTGGCGGCATCTCTTCCAACCTCTTCCAGCACCTCTCTGAGGGTAACAAACTCTCCTGCCCTGGTTGACATTGCCACCGGCTTTCCGTCGCGCAGGAGGTTAACCAGCTGGACGAGTATGACCTCCAGATCGTCTCTGTGCTTACCAACTGCAACAACACCGGCTTTCATCCTCTCGATATAGCCGTGGTGGTCCGCACCCCATATATTGATCACCTTATCGAAACCCCTGCTGAATTTATTTCTGTGGTAGGCAAGATCAGATGCGAAATAGGTCGCCGATCCATCGGCCTTAATAACAACCCTGTCCTTGTCGTCTCCAAGAGACATACTCCTGAACCACAGAGCGCCCTCCTCCCTGTACAGGTGGTCCCTGCCCTCCAGGTCTTCCAGTGCCCGGTCAACATCGCCGTTATCGAAAAGCGACCTCTCAGAAAACCAGCGATCAAATAATATACCGAACTGCTCCAGATCATCCTTTATATCATCCAGGATCATCGCAGCAGCATACTCTGCGATCTCCCCTGTATCACTTTCGGGTTTACCATCCAGGTAATCATCGCCCCTGCTTTCCTTGAGCGTCCTCGCGATATCTCGTATATATTCTCCCTTGTACCCCTCTTCGGGGAATTGCTCTTCCTTGCCGAACAACTCCAGGTACCGGGCCCGCACTGATCTGCCGAGGGTATCGATCTGATTCCCGGCGTCGTTAACGTAATATTCCCTGGAGATATCGTAACCGGAAGCCGCAAGTACGTTAGCCAGCGCATCCCCGAGTGCAGCACCTCGGCCATGGCCCACATGAAGGGGACCCGTGGGATTGGCGCTTACGAATTCCACCTGGACTTTCCTTCCCTGCCCGATGTTGTTGTCGGCGTAGGCAGCGCCCTCAGTCAACACCGACTTCAAAGTTCCTGCCCAGAAATCCTCCGTCATCGTCATATTGATGAAGCCGGGACCGGCAATCTGAATGTCATGGATAGTCTTTCCCCCATCTGTTTTATTTATCCATTCCACCAGCTTATCAGCGATCACCCGGGGATCTTCGTTTACCCTGGACGCCAGGACCATCGCTATGTTTGTAGCGTAATCACCGAACTTCCTGTCCCTTGTTATCTCGATAATCGGGACCGGCAACTCGTCCTGGGGCACTCCACCATCGGACGCCGCCATTTTCACAGCGCTGCTAATTATGTCTGTAAGGGGGTTTTTCAATTTCTGCTCTCCACCTCTTCGGAACAATGGAACGATAGATCAACAGCGCAATTAATATCGGTTCATCTTAGTTGGTGGGACTTTGATATAGTGTATTCATAAGGCCGGGCTTTTGGGTGTAATCACTCGCCTTCGCAACCCCCTTTGAGCTTCGCTTCGTGATTCACCAAAATCCCGGCCCTGACAAATATGTATCCATACAGGGTTCCGGCAAAAGACCCTGAAGCGAAGCTCAAAGGGGGTTGCGAAGGCGAAGGGACTTTTGCCGGAACCCCTGTATTATACAATGGCCACCAACTAGCCGGGAGGTAATCCGAAGTGTAATATTCCATTGTTTAACCTGTTCCACTGATCAAGTACACTACAAAAAAGCAACCCGGCTCATCATCGCTGAATGGAGCGGGCAACGGGATTCGAACCCGCGACTTTCAGCTTGGGAAGCTGACACTCTACCAACTGAGTTATGCCCGCGTTATAGTAAAAGTTCCAGGTTCCACGTTCCAGGTTCCAAGGGTAAAGAAATATTTTGCATCTAGTTCATTAAATTGCAAATCCGATCTCCTTACCTATTTTCAGCTTAACTATTTTCAAATCCGAAGACCTAGTCCAGAGGTTCGAGAAGGGGTCAGATACAAGGCGCGACCAGAGGCGCAAGCCGGAAGCGTATTTCGCCGCCGCATTTTTTTAGTTTCAATAAAGGCTCACAAAAAGGGTTTAGATGCGAGGCAACAGGCCCGAGGAAACCGGAGGCGTATATGGCACATACGCCGAGGATTTCCGAGGGCCGATAACGAAGCAGATGAGCCCTTATTGTAGCCGCATAAAATCAAAAACCCCTACTCGTCGGAGAAGGTATCCTTAAAAAACTCCTCAAACCTCTCCTCCATATCATCTGACTCCCCCACCCCATCACCCTGTTCCATTACCACATCTCCAAAATCGGACTCTACCGGACTTTCGAGGCCGCCGCTCTCCTGTATCCAGTCCACTGTGGGAAGGTCAACAGCAGCCCGGTCGGGAGTGATCATTTCCTCAGCACTAAAACCCAGATCCGCGGCCATCTCCTCGACTATGCTCACGTCTATGGTGCGCTCCCTCATGAGGAATCCCTGAAACAGAGCATTATCACAGAGGATATTGATCTTCCTCGGAAAGCCTGTGGAGAATTTATATATATGTTTCATGGCCTCTTCCGAGAAGATCTGGTCTCGAAGTCCCGCTACAGCCAGACGATGAACAATATACGCGCTCGTTGCTTCCTCTGTAAGGGTTGAAAGCCGAATCTTCATGGACACCCTCTGCAGCAGCGGAGGATCCAGGTTGAAATGGTCCTCTATTTCCGGAAGACCGAAAAAGATGAATGTAATGAGTTTGTGGGCGGTAACTTCCAGGTTCAGAAGACCCCTGAATTCTTCCATCAGCTCTCTGGAATTGAGCATCTGGGCTTCGTCTATGAGAACGACCGCCTTCTTTCCGATCTCGTGGAGGTGGAGCAGCCGCCTGTAGAGCTGACCAATAACCTGGATCCTCTCTTTGGCAGGGCGCTCGACACCCAGCTGTGTGGCTATTTTCTGTAGTAGCCATTCTGGGGATATCTCCGAATGGAGAATGATAAGGAGCGCTGATTCATATGCCTCAACGGGCAGATTATCCAGCATTTTCCGGGCAAGGGTTGTCT
>QIFJ01000196.1 GCA_003229755.1 Pseudomonadota bacterium | reverse complement strand
GTATTGACCGGAGAAATGAACAGGACCCGGCATGGCTGGGAGAGCTGGACAGGCGAACAGGCACTAACAGGCGTAGTGAAGAAAGCAGGCGCGAAGAGCCCGATAGACGTAAAAGTTAGTAAACTTTTGAATTGATCGATAAAGACACGGGCTTTGAGCTGTGAACTCCGGGCTTCTATGATGAAAATGTGCATTACTGAAGTTGATATCGATCAGCCCGAAGCACACCGGTGGTGTGGTATGGGGGTACTACATGAGTTCCCGTAAAGATGTGGACAGAAAAAAACCAGTAACTGATCGTCGGAGAACAGAAACAGACCGGCGGCAGTTGAAAGAGTACGCATGGC
Source organism: Pseudomonadota bacterium (assembly GCA_003229755.1). GTDB lineage: Bacteria > BMS3Abin14 > BMS3Abin14 > BMS3Abin14 > BMS3Abin14 > SZUA-178. The sequence continues at coordinate 6,174 of QIFJ01000196.1, read as the reverse complement.
TCGACCGGATGGAACGACGTAGATCCAAGGACGATCGCCGGTCAGGATCTGAGTACAAAAAAACGGACGGCGGAAAGAGGGGGTTATAGGTCTGGAAGTATCGAGGTATCAGGGTAGAACATTAGACCATCAGATCAGTCGGCTTAGGGAGGCGCCGTACAGAAGTTCCCCACCCTTAACTGCCTGATGCAGGGGATCGTTCTCAAGATACGCCTTTTTCAGTTCGGCGATCGTTAAAACCGTAACTTGAAACGCAATACCAGGCAACTCGACCTCTTCTTCAGCCTTTCTCCGGGCAAACTCCCTGTTTGTTTCACCTGAAACAATAATGCATATATTATCCCCTGGTACGTCTCCCGAAGAGGTTTCCATCAGATAGACCGATACGGCGATTCCCCATTCAGTCCGGTCCGAAATACAGCTGAGCGGACATTCCAATACTCAGGCTACAGCGCTGAACCTTGGATCCCACGGAGGAGACCAAAACAGCGGTTTCTTATGCTCCTCCTCAACATCCTGGCAGACAGCATCCACTGTTACCGGAAGGGGTGGAAAATTTTTAAAATTGCAGGGTCGGAGCTCAGATTCTCAAATTTTTCCGAATGAGTTCCTGAAACAAACCTGAGAATCTGAGCTCCGACCCTGAAGTGCACATAAGGGACCTTGCCGGTACCGGGGGCGTTGCAATAGACAAATCCATCCACTACTATAGACAAATCCATCCACTACTATGGATTCTTAATGGGAGCATCACATTATTATACACCGGGTAATGACTACAGAATATTCGATATTGAGACAGGTGATTCCAGGGTTAGGACCAGTGAGGAATACCTGGAGATAATAGACCATATCCAGAAAAAACTCCCTTACCTTAATAAATGAAGGAGAAAGTCATGAAGAGTTTTGTACGCAGTATCTGGAATAGGCACATTTTTCTGCTTACTCTCCTCGTCATACTGTCCGTTCTTCTGTCGGCGTGCGCTGGAGTGATTAATGATGCCTACTACAGAGGAGAGGCAGGTCAGCTGACGTCAGACATGAAACCGTTTAAGAGCGAAGCTATGAAGCTGGATTTCCTGGTTCCGTCTGGATGGGAGAAAATAGACCAGAACGCCGAGCTGCCTGACGCCATCTATCTCAAAAGGGACATATCAACGGAAACCGGCGGCATGGCTGTCTTCAGGAAGGGGGACAAGGGCTCCGTTATGGTATGGTGCCGCACGAGTCAGCAGACTCCCCATTATATGAGAAGGGAAATTGTGGATCGCATGGTATCGGAAAACCAGATCGTTAAAGGACCACTTCAGCTCGAATCCGAGGGATGGAATCCTGTATTTTTCCGGTACGATGCAAATTACGCCATAAAAGGGGAAAAATTTGGATTCTCCATCTTCGTCGGAGAAAAATCGGAAGATACTTTCTCCCTTTACGGGTGCAGATACGGTGTTGTAGCCCGAAGCGCTACTGCTGATGTGGCTGATGAGATTGAAAGTGATTTTATCGCTATTCTCCGGTCACTGAAAAATTGAGGTTGCCATGAAGATACGAGTAACTGTTCTGATCGCTGCCTTACTCTTGCTCATTATGCCTCTCTCAGGGTCTGTCCTCGGCCAGGAAGAGGGAAATAAGAAGGAACTGACCCAGAAGGAGCTGGATAAGGCAGTGGTTGATGCAATTAAAAAGGCGGCGGAAAAGGTTGCCGAAAAGATGTCCGAACCCGGTTACTGGGACGCTTTTTTCAAGAAAACGAAAAATGTAGCCGTAAAGATGCCGATTATTAAGGAGCGTCCCATAAGATGGCAGTTGTTGGGGGAGAAAAAATATATCAGGGACATGCGGTTTATAGGCAAAGACCGGCTGCTGGTAAGCTATCAGTTCGGCAATCCCATTCTGGTGGATACATCGAAGGGGAAGATCCTGTGGCGCTTTATTCCGGATGGCTGGCTTACTTCAGGAACCGACATCGTGATGGCTTTTGAAGATGTTATTCTTGTAAGAAACGATGATGACAAGGAAATGAAAGTTAATGTCGCCGCCATTGATGCAGTTAAAGGAAAACAATTATGGGTGCAGTTCTTTGAAAAAAAGAAGAAGTCCTTTGACCTTGTTCCTGTTCTCTCCGATTCAGTACTTCTGGTTATCGAGAGGGAGAAGAAAAAGGCAACTGTAAAAGGTTACGATCTTTTTAAGGGAGACTTTCTCTGGGAGAAACCCTACAAAATCAAGCCCAGGGACGGCCATCCCCCCAGACCCCTGATAACAGTTAATGGTGTCTGGAACTTCATTATGGGGACGGAAAAATTCTCTGCAAAGACAGGAAAGCCGGAATGGGTACGGCGCGACATCGTGCTGGACGGGAAAAGCCCTGAACCACAGATGAGCGGCGACCAACTAATGCTCATTGATTCCGGCGGCATTCTGCATATACTGGATGCCAACACGGGGAAGACAGTAAGCTCCTCAGCAGTTGATCCTTCAATCAGATACACGAACATTTATCCTCTTGGAGACCGCATATATCTTCGCGGCGCGATAGAAGCAAAAAAGAAGCCTGAAACTTTCATAATGGAATCCATCTCCAGGAAGAACGGGAATGTAATATGGAAATACCAAAGTAAAGATCCAGTTGTCAGTAATATTATTAGGGCGAAGAGCCGGCTGTATTTTTCCACTCCTTTCAACCTGATCTCGGTGAACAGGGATTCTGGCAGGGTGTTTTTTAATAGCCCGGCCTCACAGACTGGGCGTACTTTCCCTGTCCAGGTCAGAAAGTACGGTAATACAGTCGTCTATATTGGTGAGCTGATCATCGCGGGATTCGATGCCGGATCTGGTAAACGTCTGTACCGCCACGGAATGACTCCACTGACACAGGAAGTGTATCTGGATGCCCTGGACAGCTTCATAGGGCGTCTTCAGGAGCGGATCGGGAGGCTGACAAGGGGAATATGGTTCACATCCAGAAGTGGGTCGGGAAACTATTTCAATAGCCAGGCCCGAATATCCCAGAACCTCTCAAACCGGTACTACAGCCAGGCAAACATCACCTACGGCAGAGCTGCCAGCTGGTCAAGCCGGACCGGGGGAAGGCTATACGGCAGTTCGGATTACTGGCAATCACAGAAGCTCTACAGCCAGGCGCAGGTAGAGAGCGCATATTCCGGAGCTTTCGCTCAGTTGGGCTTCTTTTTCACCATGAAGGAACTTGGCGACACCATGCGGCTGAACGCGGTAAAAGATGACCAGGGGGAGCTGAAGAAGCTCGAGTTCATCAGGCGCTCCCTTTACTCCGCCTATCTTGCGGCTAAAGAAGGGGAGTATATTTACCGCCCCCATCTGGAGTCGGGAAGTACCGGGATAATCATTATTCATCTTCCCAGCGGAAAAATGGCTTTCACACCCCTTTCACCTGATTCCACTAAATACGGCAAACTCGTGAACTGGAACAGCAGGGGCCTTTGGAACCTGGTGGATTTTGGAAGAAAGCTGGTCTACTACCATGGACTCAGGATCTCCGATGACAAATACCAGGATAAGAAGATGCCCGAGAACGAGAGAAATTACGGGGTATACCTGCTGGCTCAGCCCATAAAAATACCTGAATAATCGATTTTCGAGGAGGGGAACATACTTAATAATCTTTATGTAACCTGGCGCAGGTTGACCATTTCAATCTGGCGGCTTCGCGGGTGGGGCGGGATACCGTTCCTGCTCAAAGCCCTGAAGTCTGAAGACCAGAGGATCCGGCAGACTGCTTCCAGAGCCCTTTCCAGTATGGGCAAAATGTCTTCGTCGGCCCTGGTGCTGGCTAAAAAGGACGGAGATCCCCGATTTCGCGTAAAGCTTGTCAAGACCCTCGGTGCCATGGGTATAGCGTCGCTGGAAAATATCATCGGGTTCCTGAGGGACGAGGATGAATCAGTCAGGCAGGAAGCGTTATTGGCTCTGGTGGATTTTGCCCGAGAACCTGGACAGGCAGTGCCCATCCTGACAGAGCTGCTCAAACATTACGATGTGAACATTACCGATCACACCCTGGACATCCTGTCTCAGCTCGGCGCGGATACGGTGGATATTCTCCTGGAGCTATATTTTTCGGGAAATCTCGATGTTACCCACAAAACAGCGGAGATCTTCCGCGTCATAGGCTGGAGCGCGGTACCGCGTCTCAAAGAGATGCTGGACAATCCAGATGACGCTACCAGCAGAAGAGCTGCTGAGGTCATGGTGGCCATGGGAGTGAGCGCCGTTCCAGCTCTGGCAGAAGCGCTGTCAATGCCGTCGAGTCATACCAGGGTTCTTGCTGCTCTGTGCCTGGCCAGGCTTGGGGACAAGGCTAGAGATGCAACGCCGGAACTTCTAATCGCCCTGGAAGATAATGATAATGAGGTACGTTTCAGGGCGGCCTTTGCCCTGAAACTGATCGGGTCGCTGGACCACAAGGAAGCCGCCGATTCCGCGATAAAGGAGCTGGCAGAACCGTTGGGCGATCTGGAGGCGATGGAGGTCTTCGTCGTGGACAGCAGGCTGGTCCGGGCCCGTATAGTATCAGATTACCCTCTCATCGGGGAACTGGGGCTGGATTCTACCGGCAGGAAGTATCTTGCGCCGGAGGAGGATTACCGGGGAGGAGGTATGGGCAGCATCAGGGTCCGCGGCCATCCCATGGTTATCAATCCATTTGTAGGCAAGGTAGTCAGGGTCTCCGGGTTCTACGACAGGGATTTGGGGTTGTTTGCGGAGAAAGTAGAGGTAGCGGAGTGATAGGTGATTTACTCAAACAACTTCTGAATCTCCTTTTGAAAATCCCCCCACATCAGGTCGACGGAGCTGATGGTCATCTTTCCCTCGTCTGAGCGGTTGGCCCGTTCGATGCTGATACTGGTGTCCTTGCCTCTCCAGGCGTAACTTTCGACACCGTCCAGAATGAGAAACTTCTCCATGGCTCCTTGCCCGAATTTGTCAAACAGGGCTTTTTTTAGCAGCTCCCAGTTATCCTCACCCCTGACCTTACCCTTGGCCTGAGAGAACTTTCCATCCCGGAAGTAATACTCCAGAGCCTCGAAGAGGACTCCCCACTGCCTCAGGTTGTCCTTTTTCTTCCGGTAGATCTTCCCGTCAAGGGAATCCTCTCTGAGAAATTTGAGGCCCTTGACCTTTCTTTTTTTGGTGCCCCACTTGGTCCCGCTGAAACCATCCGGCTCTCCAGCGTAAAATAATGGAGCGATTTTCAGCTTCCTGCTCTCGTATTTAATAAGCGTATATCGGGAAAAATCCCCCGTAGCGTTATTGCTATTCATCGTCAGGGGCAGGCCGGATTTCCCGGAAATACACGCGGAAGCTGTACCCTGGAGACTTGTGATCTTTACGAGCTTGCCCGTCAGCCCACCTGCGGAGCAATCTTTTCCTGTGCCTGTAATGGTGGAATTCGGCATGCCCGGGTGGGCCATCGTAAACCCCTTTTTCCAGTCGAGGTCCCTGGTGGAAGTGGGGAAAAAGAGCATTATGGTAGGAACCACAAGACCGGTGGCGCTAACCATCGGGAGGTTCTGTGGTGTGGGAGCCAAGGGGCCTTTTTCGAGCTTGTCAAGGGACCAGGAGAAAAGATCTCCCACCTTTGAATCAGTTACGGTACCGCTCCAGTTATTGCTTAGAGTGGCCAGGACATCGTAGTCGTAGCCGTACCTCTCCCTGAACTCCAGTGTCAGCTTCATCTGCTGCTTCTGCCCGGCCTGGGAGATCACCCAATCGTAATCCAGAGACACACCCCCCCCGAAATCCATGGGCTTCCAGAACGGTTCTTTCGTTTTAGCGACCTTAATACCGGCCAATCCCCCTGCCGGCAGCATAATAACCAGCAATACTGTAACCACGACTCTTAACCGCAAAATTAATTTCTCCTCATGCTTACGTTCTCATTATTAAGCAGATAACTTTCAACTTTCAACTTTCAACATTAAACTTGTCATTCATCCACAGCATTTCCATTTTTATCAATAAAATAAACCACCCCGTCCTTTTGAACCTGGCACCTGTCGCCCACAAACTGACCGACCCGTTCGTACTGCGGCTCTATGACCATCTGCCCGTCCCGGTCTATGAACCCCCATTTACCTTCAATATATACACCGGCAAGTCCGCTGGAAAAGATACTGGCGCCGTCAAACCTGG
>QIFJ01000032.1 GCA_003229755.1 Pseudomonadota bacterium | reverse complement strand
GGAAGGACTGCATACTCGTGTCCTTCGTGGGGCTTGCAGGCAGTGTGACTCTCGAGGACAGGGTTAGCATGGCCGGTCGGTCCGGAGTAGTCGGACACCTCAAAGTGGGCGAAGGGGCGACCATATTGGCCAAGTCGGTAGTTCTTGATAACATACCTCCTGGCGCCAGTGTTGCGGGGTTCCCTGCTGTGAATGCGACGGATTGGAGGAAAACCTCTGTTCTTATAGGGAAACTTGATTCAATGAGAAAGAGGATCAGGAATCTGGAAAAGGAGTTAATAAACTATAAAAAAGGTGAAAAAGGAGAGGAAAGATAATGGATGTCAGGCGGATAATGGAGATATTGCCCCACAGGTATCCCTTCCTCATGATCGACAGAATAGTTGAAATGGAACCGAACAAAAGGGGAGTTGGTATCAAGAACGTGACCTTTAACGAGGAGTTTTTCCAGGGTCACTTTCCGGGCCACCCCGTGATGCCGGGAGTTCTGATAATCGAGTCCATGGCGCAGATCGCAGGCGTTCTTGCCTTTGTTTCTTCTGCGAGTGGGGAGGAACTGGAAAAGGAGGTCCAGAACAAGGTCGTCTACTTCCTGGGGATGGACAACGTCAAGTTCAGAAAGCCCGTTGTACCCGGTGACCAGCTCCGCAGTGAGGTTACGATCACCAGGGGGAAGAAAACCGTATGGGGCTTTTCGTGCAAGGCTTACGTTGAGGATGCGCTCGTTGCGCAAGCCGATATCAAGGCAATGCTGATCGCCAGGGATAGTGAAGCCGAATCTTCGGGGCAGGATGACTGATGCCGGCAAAACGGAAGGAAGTGTTAATAAATCCGAGGGCGATCGTACATCCGGGCGCCGAACTGGAATCCGATGTGAGGGTAGGTCCATTTTCGGTCATTGGACCGGGAGTGAAAATAGGGGCCGGAACAGTAATTGAGTCCCACGTTGTTCTGGAAGGGAGGACCACGATCGGCCGGGACAACCGGATCTTTCCGTACGCGTCAGTGGGGGCAGTTCCCCAGGACCTGAAGTACGGCGGAGAGGACAGTAAACTGGTGATCGGTGACAATAATACGATAAGGGAATGTGTCACTATCAACAAGGGCACTGAGGGAGGAGGTGGTGTGACACGTCTGGGCAGCGGTATCCTTGTTATGGCCTATTGCCATATTGCCCATGACTGTCACATCAAAGACGGTGTGATCATGGCCAATCAGGCAACGCTCGCCGGTCATGTCGTTATAGAGAATAGTGCGGTTCTGGGTGGAATGACCGGGGTTCACCAGTTCTGCAGGATAGGTTCTCTCGCGATGGTGGGAGCACATTCCTATGTGAGCATGGACGTGGCACCGTACACCACTGTCCAGGGCGTTCGCGCAAAGCTCTCCGGGTTGAATGTCATCGGGATAAAAAGGAATAATATAAGCGAAGAGGCCCTGGCCGCGCTGAAGGTTGCATACAGGATCATTTTCAAATCATCCCTTCCGCTGGAAAAGGCGGTTAAGAAGACGAAAAAGGATGTCCAGGCTTACCCGGAAATAGAATACCTTCTGGAGTTTATCGGGAGCTCGGAGAGGGGTGTGACCAGATGACAGACGCCGCTGCTCCGGTAGGCATTGTTGCCGGGCACGGTGAACTGCCATTGGTTCTTGCCTCAGCGGTCGAGAATGCCGGTCGCGGGCTCTATATAGCCGCTCTCGTGGGAGAGACCTCTCCTGATATCGAATCGCCGGGTAGAACCGTGCGCTGGTACCAGGTAGGACAATTCCAGGAAATAGTTGACGGGCTGAAGGAAGCCGGAATTAGCGATCTCCTGCTGGCCGGAAAGATCGACCATATTCGCCATATGGGATCGAGCCCCATCGATGAAAAGCTCAGATGTGTTCTCGCCGGGCTCGATGACTTCAGGGGGAGTACCATCCTCAGGGGGCTGACGGATGCTTTTGAAAGTGAGGGTTTTCTCATAGCGGAAACAACCCGGTTTGTACCTGATCTCCTCCCGGAGGTCGGGCTGTTGACGGAGGGGCAACCCAGCCAGGCTCATATGAGAGATATTGCCTTTGGCTGGAAGATCGCAAAAGAGATGGCAAGGCTGAATATAGGACAGACGGTAATTGTCAAGGACCTGTCGGTGATCGCTGTTGAGGCCGTTGAAGGCACGGATGAGGCGATCCGCCGCGCTGGAAGCCTGGCAGGGGATGGGATAGTGGCGGTAAAGGTGTCCGCGGACGACCATGATTTCAGGTTTGATGTCCCCACAGTTGGTCCGAAGACTGTTCAGACTTTGGCAGTGGCAGGCGGCAAGCTTCTCGCTGTTGAGGCTGAAAAGTGCATTCTGCTGAACCGGGAAGAGATACTGCGGCTGTGTCGGGAAAGCGGAGTAGTACTGGTTTCAGCTGATGAAGACTCTCTGGGGGATTTCCTGTGAGCAGGCGAATAATGATCATAGCCGGCGAGGCTTCGGGAGACATGTACGGTGGCCGTCTTGTCAGGTCGCTTAAGGAAATAGTTCCGGACCTGACTGTTTATGGTGTTGGCGGAGATGCCATGGCAGAGGCCGGAGTGGATCTTGTCGTGGATATCAAGGATCTTTCAGTCATGGGTATAGCTGAAGTGCTCGCCAGGATCGTCCCGCTGCTGAAAATAAGGAAAAAACTTGTCAGTAAGCTTAAGACTGATCCGCCGGACGGCCTTATCTTAATAGATTTTCCAGGTATGAACATAAACCTGGCCGGTAAGGCCAAAGCGTTGGGGATCCCGGTCGTTTATTATGTGGCCCCTAAATTGTGGGTATCCAGAAAGGGAAGAATAAAGAAGATCCGGGAAAGCGTTGACATGATCCTTGCGATCTTTCCCTTCGAGGAGAACTTCTATCTGTCGCAGGGAGTCCCGGTAAAGTACGTTGGCAATCCGATCGTGGATTTTCTCAAAGATGATGGAAGTTTCAAGCAGTTCCGCGAAAGATATTCCATCAACGGTCCGGAAACCATTATCGGTATTCTGCCGGGAAGCCGGCCGGCTGAAATACAGAGGATGCTGCCTGTCTTTCTACAGGCTGCAAGATTGATCTCACTGGAGCTGGATGGGCCTGTAAGATTTTTCCTGCCGCGCGCCTCTACGGTCTCTGTGGACATGCTTGACAGAATAATTAAGGAAAACGGCCTCGATGTAACTATCACCAATGGTGAATCAAGAGCGGTCCTTCAGGCAGCTGATGTCTCCATTGTAGCCTCCGGAACCGCAACCCTGGAGGCCTTTTTGCTGGGCGCTCTGCAGGTTGTAGCCTATAAGACCTCCTGGCTGACCTATTCTCTGGGTATGAGGCTGCTGAACGTTCCAAGGGTGAGCCTGCCCAACCTTCTGACCGGCAGGGATGTGGTCACCGAGCTTCTTCAGCATAAGGTTATTCCGGAAAGGCTTGCCAGGGAGTCCCTCGGCCTGCTTGCAAGAGAAGATGTGCGTAGAGTCTACCTTGAGGCCGGTCGTGAGGTCATGATCAGCCTCAAGGGTGAAGGAGCCTCGAGCCAGGCGGCCGAAGCCGTGCTGGAGACCTTTTCTTTCTGAGGTGAGGATGAAACTCAGGCACATAGCGCAGATCTACCGTCGTCTGTTCAAGTACGTGAAGCCATACATTGGCCAGCTTGTGATCTCGTCGCTGGCAATGATCGGTGTTGCAGGCAGTACAGCGGCCATAGCCCTGCTGATGAAGAACGTGTTAGATGACGTTTTCATTACCCAGGACCGCAGAATGCTGGTTATCGTTCCCGCGGCCATCATTATCATCTACCTCATGAAGGGCATATTCCGCTATGTCCGGACATACGTGATGAACGCCGCGGGAATCCGTATTATCAGGGATATCCGAAATGACCTCTACAGGCATCTCCACAGGCTCTCCATGGCCTACTTTACCGAAACACCGACGGGTATACTTATGTCGAGGGTTACCTACGATGTAAGTATGATCCAGAGCGCTATAACAGATGCCCTTACCGGAGCCGTAAGAGATGTTTTTACTCTGGTTGCCCTTGCCGGTGTGGTCCTTTACAGGAACCCTACTCTGGGCGCGATCGGCTTGATCGGCTTTCCCTTTGCCATTTATCCCATGTTCAGGTTCGGCAGCATAATGAAGGAGGCAAGCAGAAGGAGCCAGGAACAGATGGGAGATCTGAATAAGCTTATGCAGGAGAGGATTTCCGGCATGGGCCTCGTAAAGGCCTCAGGCGCCGAGGAGTTCGAACTTGAGCGGTTCGAGGAGGAGAATGAAGGTCTCGTCGTCACTTTTCTGAAAGTGCAGAAGGTGCGCGCCCTGTCCCAGCCTGTGATGGAGTTTGTCGGGGCTGCATCGGCGGCACTCATAATATGGATGGGAGGAACGATGGTCATGAACGGAAGCATGACGGTGGGCGAGTTCTTCTCTTTTCTTACTGCGCTTATTCTCATGTACGAACCTGTGAAGCATATGAACTCCGTGAACAACGTTATGCAGCAGGGCCTGGCTGCGGCGGAAAGGGTGTTTGAGTTGTTTGATATTACACCTGATATTCAGGATACTCCCGGGGCGATTGACCTGGGTCGGGTTGAAGGCCTGATCGAGTTTGACCACGTAAGTTTCCGGTATGGCGAGGAATGGATACTCAAGGATATCAACCTCAGGATCGAGCCAGGTACAAAACTCGCTATTGTTGGTACCAGCGGGGGCGGGAAAACGACCATGGTGAACCTGATACCCAGGTTTTTCGACGTTAAAGAGGGAAAAATCAGCGTTGACGGGCATGACGTTCGAGACGTAACGCAGAAAAGCCTGAGGAACCAGATCTCTATCGTCTCTCAGGAGGTAGTGCTTTTCAATGAGTCCGTCAGAAATAATATTTGTTACGGGATGGACGGTTTGACCGAAAATGATATCAACAGGGCGCTTGTGGCCGCATACGCCAGCGATTTTGTTCAATCCATGCCCGAAGGCCTTGAAACGATCATTGGTGAAAGGGGAACAATGCTGTCTGGCGGGCAGCGTCAGAGGCTTTCCATTACAAGGGCTATTCTCAAGGATTCTCCGGTCCTTATCCTGGACGAGGCAACCTCTTCCCTGGACACGGAATCCGAGCACCTCGTGTCCAGGGCTCTTGACAATCTGGTAGTCGGCAGGACAACGCTGATAATAGCGCACAGGATCTCTACCGTCCGGAACGCCGACAGAATTCTGGTCGTTACAGACGGAAAGATAACGGAATCCGGAAAGCATGCGGAACTTATCGAACGTGGCGGTGAATACGCTCGCCTGTATTCCCTGCTTGTGGAGGATGTCGGTTAGAGGTTCTTTACCGCGCTGAGCTCCACAACCGGAACAGGTTCCCGGCGGGCAGGGCGAAAGGACTGACGTTGCCAACGGAAGATGTAAAGGAAAATCTGGGATTTACCGGCTGGCTTGTACCCAGGCTGGTTCGAACTCTCATAAGGAGTATCTGTTTAACCGTATCCCTGAAGGTGGTTGGTGTTGACACTATTGATCGCCTGGAATCGGCAGGCGTTGAGGTTGTTATTGTTTTTTTTCACGGAAGGCAATTTCTCCTCATCGGTCATTTAAGGGGCAGAAAACTTGGTGTTATGTCCAGCTTGAGTCGGGACGGTGAACTTCAATCAAGAACTCTTTCAGGTTTCGGATTCAGGATCGTCAGAGGGTCCGCCTCAAGAGGCGGCGCATCGGGTCTCATAGGCCTGAAAAAACTCATGGAGAACGGTTACCATTCAACTTTTGCGGTGGATGGTCCCAAAGGTCCTATTAATGAAGTGAAACCAGGGGCCGTCTATCTTGCCAAAAAGGTCGGCGCTCCGCTGCTTCCGCTGGTTGCTTCAGCTAAGCCGGCGCATATCTTTCATAAAGCCTGGGACAAGTATATGATACCGTTTCCCTTCAGTCGGGGGGTGGTCCTGTATGGTGATCCGATATACATGGACAGCGACCTCGGTGAGGAAGCGGTCGAGCGTGACTGTATCAGGCTTCAGGAAGTGCTTATAAAACTGCAGAAGGAAGCGGACAGGATTGCAGGGTATTAAGCGAGTTCCAGGTTCCAAGTTCCAGGTTCCAGGTTCCAAGTATTATCATATATCTGAAAATGATTAATTTTGCTTGGAAGTTGGAACATGGAACTTGGAACAATAGTTAACAGTGCAGATAAATTAGCCTTTTAAAAGACACATTATATAAGGGAGGAAAAATGTCTGTCAGCAAAGAGTTAATGGATATACTGGCCTGTCCGAAGTGCAAGGGCGAGGTTGAGCTGGAAGAGGATGGGAAAGGAATTGTTTGTGGAGGGTGTCGTTTAAGGTATCGGGTTGAGGATGGTATACCCATAATGCTTATTGATGAAGCCAAGCCCCTGGATCAATAGAATGGTTAGTTGGTGAAATTACGGTAGTTGTATTAATATGGCCGGGTTTCTGGGTGTAATCACTCGCCTTCGCAACCCCCTTTTAGCTTCGCTTCGTGATTCACCAAAACCCCGGCCCACAGGCGTGACTCGCGATGACTT